>JANPNJ010000197.1:0-1668 GCA_031427395.1 Burkholderiales bacterium | reverse complement strand
TATCGTCGAAACCAGCCTGTTGCTCGCCCTGCTACTGGCACTCTTTGCCTGCACCCGCCGCATGGTGATCTATGGGGGGCGCACCATCGACATGGCCGTTGTCGCCGGCGGGGTGGGTGTATGCATCATGATGGGCGTGATCCTTTTCACCAGCCACCAGCGGATAGTGGGCAAGCCCATCGTCGAGACCCATGTTGCCCAGCCGGATTACAGCGCCAATATGACGCCCGCGATGAAGGAAAACACCGGCCTGAAATACGCGCGGCAAAAATTCATCAGCGATGGCAGCCTGCCTCAATACCCGGCCGCGAAAGGTGACATGCAGCAGTTTGTGCCAACAAAGGCAGACTTGGACGCGCGCGCAGACTTGCTCGCAGGCATCCAGTCACACATTTCAAACATGTCGTTGATGCAGGGTCGCGCCATCATCTGGGGATTGGCGTGGCTGCCGGTGGTGGTGATCGCTTTCCTGCTCGCACGCCGCGAACGCAAACAACTCAGCGACCATCATGGTTTTCGCGTTTTTGTGCGGCCAAAAACTTTCGCCGAGGTGGAAGGCTTTGTCGGCATGTTGCTGGCCGCGTGTGAGGACGCGAAGCTGCACAACACACTCGAACTCATCCTCTCGCAGCCTGATGCCGGGCGCAAAGCCATGATCCGAGAATTGGTCACCGAGCTGCGCGCCAAGTTGGCACCGCAGGAATTGATCGAGGCCTTTGTCTGCCTGCTCGACGATGAGGTCGCCGAGAAGGCCTATGTGGTCATCCACAAATGTGAACGACCGATGGCACTGGCCTGAGCACCAACCGCGCGGCTACTTCACCAGCCCCATGCGTTTGGCGGTTTCGATATAGACCTTGCCGCGCTCACTCATGAATGCCGCCATTTTATCAACACCGATATCGACCAATTCAAAGCCGCCGTCCGCCATGCGCTTTTGAAACTCCGCGTCTTTGTTGATGTCGAGGCAAATGTCGGATACCTGTTTGCGGATGTCCGCCGGTGCGGACTTTGGCAGCGCGATGCCGCGATAGGCACCATCGACCCAATCAATGCCCATTTCTTTGAAGGTTGGCGCATCGGGAAATTGTGGATGACGCTTTTCCGTGGCCACCGCCAACACCCGTGTTTTGCCTTTTTGCGCGACCGCCAGCGTGATGTACGACATCGCCATGCTGACATGCCCGCCGAGCAAAGACGCCACCAAATCGCCCGTGCCTTTGAAGGGCACATAGGTGGTCTTGACCCCGGCCACGCCGTTGAAACGTTCGGTGGCCAGATGGTTGGCCGAATTGGTGCCCGAGCCGGCGATGGTGACGGTTTCCGGCGCGGCTTTGGCGGCTTTCACCAGGTCCTGGTAGGTCTTGAACGGGCTTTCCGTCCGCACCACAATGGCATCCGGTGTGTAGTGGTAAAAACAGACGTTGTGAATGTCCTCGGTTTTATATTGCACCTGCCCCTCCAGCGGCTGCAACACAATGTGCGGCAAATTGGTGCTCATCCAAGTGTAGCCGTCACCGGCGAAGGTATTGGTTTGTGACCATGCCAGCGCCCCGCCGGCGCCTGGTTTGGATTCGATCACCTATTCCTGGTTGAATTTTTTGCGGTACGCCAATTGTTGGAAACGCCCGGCAATGTCGGATTCGCCACCCGGTGCAAACGGGATGA
>JANPNJ010000196.1:0-6526 GCA_031427395.1 Burkholderiales bacterium | reverse complement strand
TGCGCGCCATAATGGTCTCCGGTTATTTGCGGAAACCAATTATGGCATTTTTTAATGCGAATTAGAATTACTCAGCAGCCAGAAATATAGGCGACAGTCATATCACCTGATCCGTCGTCCCCGCGAAGGCGGGAATCCAATTTTTCGTGTACACATGCAGTGCAACTTGGATTCCCGCCTTCGCGGGAATGACGGTTATTGATGGCGGTTTGTCGCCTTAATTTCTGACCAATGTGTAATCGGCGGCCCATCGGCGTTCATCGGCGGTTCAAACCCGCCCGAATGAGTACGCCATCCGCCTGCGGCACATAGTAAAATCTCCCGTTATGCAAATTGCCTGATTGCAAAAATTGTTCCCGCGACGTTGCCTGTCGCGTCCGCCAGAATTTTCCGTGAGCCGTTCCCACTATGTTAGAAGCCATCCGCAGCGCCGCAAAAACCTGGGTAGCCAAAGTTGTCCTGGTACTGATTACCATTCCGTTTGCATTGTGGGGCGTCGAGTCTTACATTCGCCCGACGGCCGGCACCAATACCGTCGCCAGTGTCGGCCGCGACAACATCACCGGCCAGGAATTTGACAACGCGGTGAAAAACCAGCTCGACCGCTTCCGCCAGCAATTCGGCGGGCAGATTGATGCCTCGATCATGGACAACCCGGAGATGCGCAAAGGGGTGCTGGATCAGTTGATCGACCAGCGGTTGCTCGACAAGACCGCGCGCGCGAACGGGCTGCAAATGAGTGACGCGCGCCTGCGTGACCTGATTGTCGGCAACAGCAATTTCCAGGAGGCCGGCAAATTTTCTCCGGCGCTGTACGAGCGCATTGTCAAGTCGCAGGGTGTGAGCGCGGCGGCATTTGAAAACCTGATGCGCCAGGACACCGCGCGCCAGCAGTTTCTCGACAGCGTCGCCAATTCGGCCTTTGTCGCCAAGACCAGCATCCAGGGCTATTTGCAGGCCAACGAGCAGACGCGCGAAATTGCCGTCGTGCGGGTGACCCCTGAGTCGTTTGTCTCCAAGGTCAACATCACTGTCGAGGCGGCCAAGGCGCACTACGAAAAAAACCTGAAAGACTTCACCATCCCCGAGCAGGTGCGCGCCGAATATGTGGAACTGACACTCGAAGCACTGGCACCCTCGATTGCCATTGCCGCCGACGAAGTCGCCAAGTACTACCAGGACAACAAGGCGCGTTATGTCACCAAGGAAGAGCGCAAGGCCTCGCACATCCTGATCAACGCCGCCAAGGACGCCAAAGAAGCCGACAAAAAGGCTGCGGCGGACAAGGCCAACCAGTTGTTCGCGCAATTGGTGAAAAATCCAAAAGACTTCGCGGAATTGGCGAAAAAGCATTCGCAGGATCCCGGCTCCGGTGCCAATGGCGGTGACCTTGGGTTTTTCAGCCGGGGCATGATGGTGCCGGCCTTTGACCAGGCGGTGTTTGAAGCCAAAAAAGATGTGTTGCTGGGACCCGTCCTGACCGACTTTGGTTATCACATCATTCGTGTCACCGACATCAAGCCGGAAAAGGGCAAGTCACTCGCCGATGCCACGCCGGAAATCGAAGGCGAGCTGAAAAAGCAGAAGGCATCGCGCAAGTACGCCGAATTGGCGGAAAAATTCATCAATGCCGCCTTTGAGCAATCCGCCAGTCTGAAAGCCGCCGCCGAGGTGGCCAACCTGCCTATCAAGCAAACGGCTTTTTTTGCCAAGGGCCAGGCATTTTTGCCGCCGTTCAACAATCCGAAGCTGACCGCAGCCATGTTCACCGACGAGGTGCTGAAAAACAAACGCAACACCGAGGCGGTTGAAGTCGGTGCCAATTCGCTGGTGGTGGCGCGCGTGCTCGAATCCAAGCCCGCTGTGGTGCGCCCGTTTGCCGACGTGCAGGCCGGGCTGATCCAGCGTTTGACCTATGAACAGGCCATCGTTCTGGCCAGGCAGGATGGCGAGGCGAAATTGGCCGCGCTCAATGCAGGCAAGGGCGAGGTCAAATTTCCGGCGCTGCTGCCCGTCAGCCGCAACGCACCCGGCGGCCTGCAGCAGGCGGTGATTGATGCCGCCATGCGCGCCAATCCCAAGTCGCTGCCGGTGTTTGTCGGCCATGCCGATCCGGTTGGTGCCTATACGCTGATCCAGGTGGCCAAGGTGATTGATGCCCCCGCGCCGGACGAGGCCAAGCTCACCGCCACCCGCACCCGCCTGCAGCAGGCAATAGGGCAGAGCGAGATGGTTGCCATGCTGGCGGAACTGCGCCGGGACAACGGCGTGTCCGTTGCCAAGGGTGCGCTCGACAAAAAGGCCGACAAATAACGGTCAAGCACCCAATCCGGACAAATCCGGCCGCACATTCGCCTTGAGCGCAAACGGATCGCGCGGATTGGCCTGATTGGCAATGTCGTCCAGGCGCATTTGCACCGTGTCCATGATTTTTTGATGGGTGATGATGTAAAAACGCTGTTGCCGGATGGCCTCAAAGGTGAGGCGGGCGACATCTGCCGCCGACAGCTTGCCGGATTCCACGGCCTTGATGGTCATGGCTTGCGCGAGTTTCATCGACGCGGTGGCGGCTTCGGAATTTTTCAGCGCATCCGGCCGCGCGCGGTGCGATTGGCTGATGCCGGTAGGCACAAAGGCCGGACACAGCACACTGCAATGGATGGTTTGTTTCGCCGCCTGCACCGCATGCAAATCGTGGAACAGGGTTTCCGAGAGCGCCACCACCGCGTGTTTGGACACATTGTAGGCACCCATCAACTGCGGCGAAAGCAAGCCGGCCATGGAGGCGGTGTTGACGATATGGCCTTCGTAATCGGCCTCGCGCCTGGCCTGTTCGAGCATGAGCGGGGTGAACACCCGGACACCGTGAATCACGCCCCACAGATTCACCCCCAGCACCCAATGCCAGTCTTTGACGGTGTTTTCCCAAATCAGGCCGCCGGAGCCGACGCCGGCGTTGTTGAACAGCAAATTGACCCCGCCAAACGACGCCATGGTGAATCGTCCCAACGCCTCCATATCCCCGGCGCGGCTCACGTCAACTGTTTGCGCCACTGCCGTCGCGCCGGTGGCGCGCACCATGTCGTGCGTCTCGTGCAGTGGTGCTTCCTGCACGTCGGCCAGCACCAGTTTCATGCCCAATGAGGCGGCATGCAGGGCAAATTCACGGCCGAAGCCGGAGCCCGCGCCGGTAATGACGGCGACACGATTGGCGAAAATATTTATGGTGAAAGTCCTTTGTGGGTGCGGGTTTTGGGGCGTTTATGGCTGAAAACGCTTGCTGGATGGCGGGTTTGTTTTCTGGTAATTTCAGAAAATCTACAAATTTCGTCATTCCGGCGGAGGCCGGAATCCAGTCCTATTGTAATGATTGGAACTTGGAGTGGACTGGATCCCAGCCCCCACCTTAAAACACGCTGGGGCAGGCTCCGCTGGGACGACGGCATTGTTAATCGTTTCCATAATTCAATGCGGCATGCCCGCCACCACCGTGTTGAAACCACAATCCACATAGGTGATTTCGCCGGTCACGGCACTCGCCAGGTCACTCATCAAAAACGCCGCCACGTTGCCGACTTCATCTTGTGTCACGCCGCGCCGCAGTGGCGCGTGTTCCTCAAAAAAGCCAAGCATTTCGCGGAAGCCGGCAATGCCCGCCGCCGCCAGGGTCTTGATGGGGCCCGCGGAAATGGCGTTGGCACGGATGCCGCGTGGCCCCAGGCTCGCCGCCAGATAACGGGTGACCGCTTCGAGGCTGGCCTTGGCCGTGCCCATGGTGTTGTAGTTGGGCACCACCCGTTCGGCGCCGAGGTAGGAAAGTGTGAGCAGGGCGGCAGTGGGATTCAACATTGGCAGCGCCGCCTTGGCCATGGCAGCATAGCTGTAGCTTGAAATGTCATGCGCCACGCGAAAACTCTCGCGTGACAAACCTTCCAAAAAATCGCCGGTGATGGCCTCGCGCGGGGCGTAGGCAATGGCGTGGACAAAACCGTCAAAGCTGCCCCATTCGGCCTTGAGGGAGGCGAAGCAGGCATCGATTTCCTCGTCACGCGCGACATCACACGGCAGTACGATTTTGCCGCCGAAATCCGGCACTAATTTGTGGACACGCTCGCGGATGCCTTCACCCGCATAGGTGAACGCCAGCTCGGCACCTTCGCGGTGTAGCGCCTTGGCAATGCCGTAGGCGATGGAGCGATTGGACAACAAACCGGTGACGAGAATTTTTTTGTTGGCGAGAAAACCCACGGATGCACTCCTGCAAGACGTAAAATGAGCCCCAAGTTTAGCCGAATCGTCCGTTGATCTTTTTCACGCGACTTTCCAGGCAATTGAGGATTGGGGTTTGCATGCCACGCCGTATTTTGTTTGTGCGCCGCGAAAACATCGGCGATCTGATCCTCACCACTCCACTGATCCACGCCCTGCGCCAGGCCATGCCGGATGTCCATCTGGCGGCACTGGTCAATTCCTACAACGCGCCGGTGCTGGCGGGCAACACCGACCTCGACGCGGTTTATGTTTACCAAAAAGCCAAACACACTGACAATTTTTGGGCGGCGGCACGCGCCCGCCTGGCGCAGGCGTCACTGCTTTGGCAGTTGCGCCGGCAACGTTTTGATGACGTGTTGCTGCCTGACCCGTGTTACAACCCGCGCAATATCCGTCTGGCGAAATTCGTGTTGGCGCGCCGCCCGCAAAGCCGCGTCATTGGCTTTGAAGAAGCGGTCGGCGGGCGGCGCGCTGGCCTGGATGTGGTGATCTCCAAAGCCAACACCGATGATTTGCACCAGGCCGAATACATGTTTTTGGCTGCGGCCGCCTATGGCATCCCAACCGACGCCGCGCGCACGCCGCCGGCAATGGTGGTGCCCGCCGCAACGTTGCCCCATCGCCCGTCATCGTTGACCATCGGCCTGCACATCAGCGCCCGCAAACCCTCACAACAATGGCCGGCGGCCGCATTCATCACCCTCGCCAAATTGATACACCAACAGCACGCTGCGGCGCTCAGGCTGTTTTGGTCACCCGGCACCGAACATGATTTGCTGCATCCGGGGGACGATGCCAAGGCGCAGGAAATCCTCGCCGGACTCACCGGTGTGCCGATACAAGCGATGCCGACCCAAAGCCTGCGCCAGCTTGTGGATGGCATGGCCGGGGTGGATATGCTGGTCTGCGCCGACGGCGGGGCACTGCACGTCGCCGCCGGCCTTGGCCGGCCCATTGTTGCGTTGTTTGGGGATTCTGAAATCAAACGCTGGCATCCTTTTCGGGTTCCCTACCAGGCGTTGCAAAAGCCGTCGCGTGACGTGCAGGACATCCCGCCTGAGGAGGTGATGGCGGCGTTGGATCGGTTGATTCAACATTGTGTGCCGTCGCCGCCGTCGCTCGCTCAAACCCAGCCTGTTTAAGGTATAGTTGCCCGTCGTTTTTGACCGGGCAACGCCACAAGCCGCACCTTGTTCAATTCGTTTTTCGAGAGGCAGCAATGGTTTTTTGTCCGGGTCTAGATCGTACGCGCCGCCGCGCCGCTGCAGGCGTGGTTGCCGCGCTGATGGCGGTGTTTGCAGCCAATCTGGCCGCCGCCCCCGCCCCCGTCTATACCCCCGACAAAGCCAAGGTCATCCGCTACGCCTTCGAAGTCGCCGAGACCAGCATGGATCCGCACAAGGTCTCGGATGTGTATTCGACAATTGTCCACAACGCCATTTTTGACACCCCGCTGCGCTACGATTATCTGGCGCGCCCCTTGAAGGCGGTGGCCAACACCCTGGTCGCGTTCCCGGAAATCTCGCCGGACTTCAAAACCTACACACTGCGCATCAAGCCCGGCATTTATTTTGCCGACCACCCGGTGTTCGGCGGCAAAAAACGCGAACTGGTGGCCGAGGACTATGTGTATTCGATCAAGCGGCTGTTTGATCCGGCGCTGTCCGCGCCGCTGCTGGCCGAGGTGGAGGGTTACATTCTCGGTTCGGAAGAAATGCTCAAGCGGGTGCGCAAAGCCAACAAAATGGATTACGACACACCACTCGAAGGCCTGCGCGCGCTCGACAAATACACGCTGCAAATCCGACTCCGCGAAACCAAGCCGGATTTTTTGTATGTGCTCACCGATTGCCGCGCGGCGTGTGCGGTGGCGCGCGATGTGGTGGAAAAGTACGGTAACGACATCGGCTCGCACCCGGTTGGCACCGGCGCCTATCGTCTGACCGAATGGAAACGCTCCTCGCGCATGGTGTTGGAAACCAACCCGAATTTCCGCGAGGCTTATTTTGAGGGGGAGCCCGCCGCCGATGATGTGGAGGGGCAAGCCATTCTGGCGAAGATGAAAGGCAAACGCCTGCCACAGGTGCATCGGTTTGAAGTGGCGGTCATCGAGGAGCGCCAGCCGCGTTATTTGTCCTTCCTGAACAACGAATTTGATTTGCTCTGGATTCTGCCGGAGGACTTTGCCAACATCTCCATTCCCGGCAACAAGCTCGCGCCCAATTTGCAAAAAGCCGGCATACAAATGCAGCAG
>JANPNJ010000195.1:0-4087 GCA_031427395.1 Burkholderiales bacterium | reverse complement strand
TTTCACCCATGGGATCGTTCAGGTCGAACACGATTTCGCTGTGCGAGCCCCGCATGGCGTAACCAATTACATCGTTGACCTGCTCTTCACGGCAGGCGCGCACGCAGCGGTTGCACTGAATGCAGGCATCCAGATTGACCGCCATAGCCGGGTGAGAAATGTCTGCTTTAGGTTGTTCGCGGCGCAGCGCCTTGAGTTCCGGGCGCACTGTAACGTCCAGGCGCGAAGCCCAGTCGCTCAACTCGCCGTGCTGGCCGACCTCCGCAACCGCCACACGATCGCCCTTATCGGAAGCATCGGTCCACTTGTAACCCACGTCAGGCATGTCCGACAGCAGCATTTCCAGCTCCATCTTCTGGCTCTTGACGGCGCGCTCGCTGTTGGCTTGCACCTCCATGCCGGCGGTTGCACTGCGGCAGCAGCTCGGGGCCAGCACCCGTTCGCCCTTGACCTCCACCACGCAGGCGCGGCAGTTGCCGTCTGCGCGGTAGCCGTCCTTGTAGCAAAGACGCGGAATATCGATGCCGTGGCGTATGGCGGCCTTCAGGATGGTTTCGCCTTCGTAGGCGTGGATGGTGTTGCCGTCGAGCTTGAATTCAACGGTCTGCGGCAGCACTTCGATGAGTTGGGTGGGGGCGTTCATGCAGCTGCTCCAATTTCTTGAGGAAAGTATTTTTGAATACACAGCATCGGGTTGGGGGCAGCCTGCCCCAAACCACAGATCGATGCATCGACCATCACCTGGCTGAGGTCGCTCAAGGTGGCGTTGTCCCAGCGCTCGGCTTCCATGAGCTTGACCGCCTTGGACGTACCGACACGGCAAGGCGTGCACTGGCCGCAACTCTCGTGCTCAAAAAACCTCATCATGTTCAGCGCGGCGTCCCGGGCCTTGTCCTGGTGGCCCAAGATGATGACAGCGGCTGACCCGATGAAGCAGCCATAGGGCTGCAGCGTGTCGAAATCCAGCGGGATGGTGTTCAGGCTGGCCGGCAGGATGCCGCCCGACGCGCCGCCGGGCAGGTAGGCATACAACTGATGCCCCTCCGCCATGCCGCCGCAATACTCATCGATCAGTTCCTGCACCGTGATGCCCGCCGGTGCGAGTTTGACGCCCGGGCTTTTCACCCGGCCGCTCACACTGAAGCTGCGCAAGCCCTTGCGGCCGTTGCGGCCAAAACCGCTAAACCACTGCGGTCCCTTTTCAAGGATATCGCGCACCCAGTACAGCGTTTCAAAGTTGTGCTCCAGGGTGGGCCGACCAAACAGCCCCACTTCGGCGATATAAGGTGGACGCATGCGTGGCTCACCGCGTTTGCCTTCAATGCTCTCGATCATGGCTGACTCTTCGCCGCAGATATAGGCACCGGCGCCGCGACGCAATTCAATCCGCGGCAAGTGGCAAGGCGGGTTGGCCTGGACCGCGGCAATCTCGGTTTCTAGTACCTCGCGGCAGCCATGGTATTCATCGCGCAGATAGATGTAGCAGGCGTCAATGCCCACCACCTGTGCCGCAATCAACAGCCCTTCCAGAAACCGGTGCGGGTCACGCTCCAGGTAGGTGCGGTCCTTGAAGGTTCCGGGTTCGCCCTCGTCGATGTTCACAGCCATCAAGCGCGGTGCCGCCTGGCCACGCACGATGCGCCATTTGCGCCCCGCCGGAAAGCCGGCGCCACCGAGGCCGCGCAGTCCGGAATCTTCCATGGCCTTGAGGATGGGTTCGACCTCCGCCTCCCCCTTGGAGAGTTCTATTGCGACAGATCGCTCACCGGCTTTATCTATGAGTTGAACAGCACGGGCATAAGGAAGAGATGCAAGTAGTCCCAGTAAGTATTCAGATGCGTTCTTCGCTTCACCAACTAGTCGAGATTCGCCCAGTGGCCCATTAATTAGCATTACCCAAGCCTCATAAAGCTCATCTGTTGGAACATAAATGTTTACTTCGTTATTTGAATCAACGAAATTCAAGCCACCATCGTCTGCCACGACAACTCGAAAAGGTGTTTTATTGACAATTGTTTTAAAAAGTCCAGCGGACTCCACGCAAATCGAGCGGAGATCTTCCAACAATGCATCGAAGTTACGACGATAAGGTTTGCCCATGAACGACAACTTGTGCTCAGGTGCACCGATATCAGCTTCGAAATCATGTATGTAAATAGGAATTGGCAGGTCGCCAAGATACCTTTCCATTAACGGTTTAACGTCTTCCCAATTCAAACCGCCATTCCCGCACCCGAGTCGAGGGAACGAAATTTCTCTGATGCCACGTGATTCGTAGTTATCGACAAATTTGGCCAATCCACTTTCGATGTACTCTAGCTTTG
The DNA here is from genome assembly GCA_031427395.1 of Burkholderiales bacterium. GTDB lineage: Bacteria > Pseudomonadota > Gammaproteobacteria > Burkholderiales > Usitatibacteraceae > UKL13-2. The sequence goes on along the minus strand of JANPNJ010000195.1, from coordinate 1,763 downwards.
ACGGGTAGCGCCAGTGTTTCTTGGTAGGAAAATTTAGAACCCATTGGTTTGCTCCGCGCCAGAGCCACAATTGCCCAACTGAAAACTGCTCTTTGTCGCAAAGCTCTTTATAGGCTTTAAACATTGATGGATATTTTTCGCGAAATGCTTGTGCCAATCCCTTTCCCATTACGCCAACTGTGTTTACTGTATTAACCACAGTCTGCGCTTGTGAATCCAAGATACTTGAATGAATAAACTGCAACATTTTTTTGCCCAGATTGTGAAGTTACTTCCCCCAAGAATCCTTCAACCCCACAGCCAGATTAAACACCATCTTCCCCACCGCATGATCCGCCCGATCAGCCACAAAATACCCATGCCGCTCAAACTGAAACTTGTCGTTAGCCTTGGCCACAGCCAATGACGGCTCCATCACAGCCGGCATCACCTTCAGGCTGTTGGTATTCAGGTTCTCCAGAAAATCCTTGCCGCCCGCTTCGGGGTGCGCTTCGACGAACAGCCGGTCATACAACCGCACTTCGGCGGGCACGGCGTCGTTCACACCGACCCAGGTGATCACGCCTTTGACTTTTACAGCGTCTGAGCCGGGGGTGCCGCTTTTGGTGTCGGGGATCAGCACCGCTTGCACTTCGATGACCTGGCCGCTGGCGTCTTTGGTGCAGCCGGTGCATTCGATGACGTGGCCGTATTTGAGGCGCACCTTGTTGCCGGGGAACAATCTAAAAAACCCTTTTGGTGGCGTCTCTTCGAAGTCGCTTCGGTCAATCCACACTTCCTTGCCGATTTTGAAGTGGCGCTTGACTAGCTCTGGCAGGTGCGGGTGAACGGGGGCAGTGCAATCGTCAAGCTTTCCCGCTCCGATGACTTAATCCCAATTCGTCAACACCAGCTTCACCGGGTCCAGCACGGCCATCGCTCTTGGGGCGCTGCCATCGAGGGTTTCGCGCAGGCAGCCTTCCAGGGTGCTGTAGTCAATCCAGCTGTCACTCTTGGTCACGCCAATGCGCTCGGCAAACAGTTGCAGCGCCTCGGGTGTGTAGCCGCGCCGGCGCAGGCCGACGATGGTGGGCATGCGGGGGTCGTCCCAGCCACTGACTTTATGGTCATACACCAGTTGGGCCAGTTTGCGTTTGCTGGTCAGCACGTAGGTGAGGTTAAGCCGCGCGAATTCGTATTGATGTGGGTGCGGCGTGGCAATCAGGCCGCCCTCGCATAACCTGTCTAGCAGCCAGTCGTAAAACGGGCGCTGGTCTTCAAACTCCAGCGTGCAGATGCTGTGGGTGATCTGCTCTAGTGCGTCTTCAATCGGGTGGGCGAAGGTGTACATCGGGTAGATGCACCACTTGTCGCCGGTGTTGTGGTGCGTGGCGCGGCGGATGCGGTAAATCGCCGGGTCACGCAGGTTGATGTTGGGGCTGGCCATGTCGATTCGGGCGCGCAGCACCATTGATCCATCTTCATGCCGGCCGTCACGCATTTCGGTGAAGCGCGCCAGGTTTTCGGCCGGTGTGCGGTTGCGAAACGGGCTGTTGACGCCGGGTTTGGAAAAGTCGCCGCGATTGACACGGATTTGTTCGACGGTCTGCTCGTCAACATAGGCGTTGCCGGATTCGATCAGATAAACGGCCGCGCGGTACATAAAGTCAAAGTAGTCGCTGGCCTGGTACAGATTCGATTCACCCTCGTTGTGCCAGTCAAAGCCCAGCCACTGCACCGCGTCTTTGATGCCGTCGACGTATTCGCTTTCCTCTTTTTCCGGG
>JANPNJ010000194.1:0-2084 GCA_031427395.1 Burkholderiales bacterium | reverse complement strand
GCCGCGACTCGGAGAATGGCTCCCAGGATTCAGACGAACGTTCGCGGTCGGGCCGCGACCGGGATCGCTCGTGAGCACGCCGGCAGTCGAGGAAGCTCCGAGGTGGGACCGTATTACGACAATGCACGCCTGTCCATTTCGCCGCTGCGTTATGGTGCCGGCGTCAAAGGCAAGGTCAACATCGCCATGCAATATGGGGTGCCGGTGATCGCCACTACCCCATCCGTGGAAGGCATGTATTTACGCGATGGCGTGGATGTGCTGCGCGCCGATTCGGCGGCGGATTTTGCCGAGGCGATGATGCGCGCCAACAACGACGAGGCCCTGTGGTCACTACTGCGTACCAACGGGTTGGCCAACATCGACCGCCATTTTTCGCGTGCAACCGCCGGGCGTGCGCTGGCGGGGCTGCTGGAGATTGATTTCCCCTGAACAATTGCACTGTTGCCCAGCGTAAATGAATGGATTACAATACACCCATATCATAGATATGGGTAGCCATATGAAGACCACCATTGAAGTATCGGATGCCCTGTTTGACGCCGCCAAACAACTGGCCCGGAAAAAACACGTCACCATGCGTGCGTTGATCGAAGACGGCCTGCGCCATGTGCTGAACAACAACCCGGCCATAATGCCGGCCGCATTCAAACTCGCGGACGCCAGTGTCAAGGTAAAGGGCGGAAAAATGCTGGTTGCCGACCCAAACATCTGGCACCAGCTTGAAGAAGAGCATGTCGCCTCCAATGTGGCCGGGCGTCGGCATGATCGCCGTTGACACCAACATCCTGGTGTACGCGCACCGGGCAGAATCGCCCTTTCACACCCAGGCATACGCCAGCTTGAGATCGTTGGCCGAAGGTGCGCGGCCTTGGGGCATTCCGGTCGCATGCCTTCACGAATTTTTGGCGGTGGTCACCCATCCAAAAATTTTCAGCCCGGCCAGCACCGGCGAACAGGCGAGCAGGCAAATTGACGCGTGGCTCGCCTCGCCTCAGGCACATGTGCTGCACAGCGGCTCACAACACTGGCAGGTTTTGGCCGAATTGACACGCAAGGCCAAGCTGCGGGGCGGGCAATTCCACGATGCCCGCATTGCCGCAATTTGCATTGAAAATGGCGTGTCGGTGTTATGGAGCGCGGATCGTGATTTTGGCCGCTTCAAGGCATTAAAAACGTTCAATCCGCTCGTCGATTGATCGGCCTTATTGTCTTATCGGTAAGGCAGCGCATCCCCCGGCCACAATGCCAGCCCGGCATCGATTCCCGGACTGCCCATGCCAGGCTGCAATGAGGGCTCCCCCTCCAGCGCCCGCGCAACCGCCGCCCACACCGGCTCCACACCTATTTCCTGCATCGGAATATGCTCGCGGCAGGTCGGCCCGGCCAGTGGGTGATCGATGGCGGAAAACGCGCGGTGGCCGATTGGCTTGTACAGGGCACTGGGGATGCTCGGGTGATACAACACCACCATGGGCTTTTTCAGCGCGCTGTAGAGGTGGGTGGGGCCGGTGTCGATGCCAACATACAAATCGAGATGCGACATGATGGCGGCGGACTCGCGCAGCGATGTCTGCCCGGCGAAATTCAGCACCCGGCCGCGCAATGACCGTTCCAGTTCCGTGATGCGCGCCTGGTCTTCGGCGGCACCAAAACAGATGAATCGTGCGTCAGGATACTGTTGCACGACGCGCAATCCCAGTTCGATGAAACGCGCGATCGGCCAATCACGCCACGCCTTGGTGGCAAAACTCGCCACCTGAAATCCGACCTTGGGACGGTTGTTGGATGCGCCCAAAATGCCGTGCAGTCTCTTCCCGGCGGCCTGACGCTCGGCGGGGGGTGACAACATAGTCCAGCGTCAATTGTTTGGCAGGGATGCCTGCCGCGTTGACCATCGACAAAAACCACGCCACCGCATGCATGCTGTTTTGCACTGGCGCCGCATGGGCCATGAAAAGTTTGCGGTTGAGGCTGGCATTTTTTTGTTTTTCGGCAATCACATGCCGCGCCTTGCGCGTGGCGTATGCCACCAGCGCGCTATCCTGCCCCCAGACAAAAGCGTAGTCGTATTCCGGTGCGGT
>JANPNJ010000193.1:0-2324 GCA_031427395.1 Burkholderiales bacterium | reverse complement strand
CAGCTCGGTGACGCGGCCGGCATCGGCAAACGACACCCTGGCCGCGCCCGCGTCAGAGGCGAGGAAGCCTTCCACCCGCTCGCGCCGCGTGTATTGCCCCCACACGCCCACCACAATAATCAATGCGGCAACAATTGCCGCCAGCAGCGTGAACACCCACAGCGGCAACGGCCTGGCCTCGGTCACCTCGCCAAAAAACTTCTCGCGCTGCGCGTCGATGGCTTCCTGGCGGAACAGTTTTTTTGTCATTTTTTACGGCGGGCAGGGGAGTGCGGGTGAACAGGTCAGGGGCAGCCAGCGGCTATTCTAATGCCGGTTGGCGACTGTCAACATGTTGTCACATCCGCCAGCCATCATTCATGCGGGTCGAGTGCTCCCCGGACTTCCGTGAATGTACACGCAAACGCGGCCTCCAAAGGCCGGGGTTCAAACGGCGGATTCCGGTTCGCCGTTTTTTTTCGCGGCTGTCATCAATTCATCAACAATCCGACATGCCGACGACATATGAGCTTTGTAACCTACCCAGACTTCCCAACACAAAAATACAGGAGGCATCATGTTGGATATGCAGACACAGCCAGCCGTGCATGCCAGGACAAACCGCTACGAGGTTTCGATTGCCCGCACCCACCATGAAATCGAAGAAGCGCAGCGCCTTCGTTATCAGGTGTTTTTCGGGGAAATGGGCACCACCGCCGCCAGGCCAGATGAAGATGGGCGTGACATGGACCAATACGACGCGGATTGCGACCATTTGCTGGTGCGTGAGTCACAAAGCGGCGCCGTGGTCGGCTGCTACCGGATCATGCATCCTGAAATGGCACGGCGACGCGGTGAATATTATGCCGACAGTGAGTTTGACCTGGGCCGACTTGCGCCTATTCGCGGCAATGCCGCCGAAGTCGGCCGCGCCTGCATTCATCCGGCATTCCGCTCGGGCACGGTTATTATGCTGTTGTGGTCGGGACTGACGCGCCACATGATCGAAAACCGCCACGAGTTTGTGTTTGGCTGCGCCAGCATTCCATTGGTTGACGGCCATGACAACGTTATTGCGATATACGAGGATGTCATCGCACGCAGCCTGGCGCCTGCGGAATACCGCGTGTTCCCAAAAAATCCCTACCCCCTCAGCACACACCGCAACCGGCATGGGGTACGCGGTGCGCCGCAGCCTGCTCCACGTGTTCCGGCACTGATCAAAGGCTACATGAGACTGGGCGCATGGATCGGCGGCGCCCCGGCGTGGGATCAGGACTTCAACACGGCTGATCTGTTTGTGCTGCTGCCGATAGCCCGAATGGCTGACGCATATACAAGGCATTTTTTGCGCACCACATGAAAAAGTGCGCGAAACCATTATCCGGTGGGGTTTCGCGCACGGGTGGCAGGGTCACGCTTTGGAGGCATCAGCGTGATCCAGCAAGCGCAGCTTTGACAGGTAATGGCGGTCCAGACGCCAATCCTCAATCATGCCCATGGCCAAATGAAATCCTTCTCGACTCAACTCGTAGAGCGAATTCATCTGGTAGGGCGCATTGGTTTCCAGCGCAATGGCCAGCGCCAGCAACGCTTTTGCTTCATCGGAATCCGGTTTTTCCGCAACAAATTTCGCGGCTTTTTTGATATTGTTCATTTTTGCTTCTCCTTTTACAAAAAAATTTATCCGGCCAGGATTGTAGCGGCCAGGCAATGGCTTTCAACTCGGAACGTAAAACATCCGGCACTTGCTCCTGGTTGGCAAATTGGCTTGTGACCCTGGTTTTCCATGTCGTCAAGACGCGGTTTCACCAGGCTATAAAAAATCAGGGCACACCGCCGCGCGCAGCGAAACCGGGTAGGCCTCTTTGGATTCGCCCAAGTCCTCACGCGCACGATTGGTCAGCCACCAAACCGAGGCTTTGCGGATGGTGGTGTTTTGTTCTTCCCCAAACAGCAGAAATGAGCCCAGCCTGCCGAGCGCGGGCTGGTGTCCGACGATGACAACCGGATGGCGGTTGTCCGGCCAGCCGGCGGCGATCAACAATTGCACCGGAGCCGCGCCCGGCCCGAGTTCCGGATTGATCGTCAACTTGCGATTGTATTTTTGGGCCAGCGCCTCGGCGGTTTCCCTGGCGCGGATCACCGGACTGGAAACAATTTTTGCACCGTCAGGCAAATGTCGATCCAGCCATGCGGCGATCTGCGCGGCTTGCCTGCGCCCCTTGCCGGTGAGCTTTCGCAAACAATCATCTTCTTCTGATGAAACGGCATCGGCATGTCGCCACAAAATAATATCCATTGCCCATTGTCGCCGGCCTGGATGAAAATATTGTGACAAACCG
>JANPNJ010000192.1:0-2202 GCA_031427395.1 Burkholderiales bacterium | reverse complement strand
TCCCGGCACCAGATTAAAAAGCCCACCTGTGTGGGCTTTTTAATTGGATTTTTACATTGGTCACTGACTGTCCCGCCCCATGAAAACCAGCGACTTCGATTACCACCTGCCCGCCGAGCTCATCGCCCAGCATCCGTCCGCTGCGCGCACGGCCAGCCGCCTGTTGCACCTCGACGGCAACAGTGGTGCGCTGCGCGACCGGCAATTCACCGACCTGCCGGATTTGATCCAGCCAAACGATATTCTGGTGTTCAACGACACCAAGGTCATCAAGGCGCGGCTGCACGGGCACAAAGACACCGGCGGCGCAGTCGAAGTGCTGATCGAACGGGTAGTGGCTGACACGATGCACGCGCTGGCGCATGTGCGTGCCTCCAAATCACCCAAGCCCGGCAGTCGTTTGTTGTTTGACCAGGGTGTCACCGCCACCATGTTGCGCCGCGTGGATGATTTGTTTGAGTTGCAGTTTGACGGCGGCAAAAGTGTTTATGAAATTTTGGCGGCCATCGGTGAGGTGCCGTTGCCGCCATACATCACCCATGCGGCCGACGACACGGATGCATCACGCTACCAGACGGTGTATGCCAAACACGATGGCTCAGTGGCCGCGCCCACCGCTGGGCTGCATTTTGACGAAGCCATGCTGGCGACATTGACGGCATCCGGTGCCACCCTGGCTTATGTGACCCTGCATGTTGGCGCGGGCACTTTCCGCCCGGTGCGTGATGAGGATTTGAGTAAGCACACCATGCACAGCGAGTGGTTTGATGTGCCGCAGGCAACAGTGGCGGCCATACGGTTGGCGAAACAAAAAGGTGGCCGCGTGATTGCGGTGGGCACCACCAGTTTGCGCACGCTTGAATCAGCCTCGGCGGGCGGCGCGCTGAAAGCGGGCGTGGGGGAAACCAGCTTGTTCATCACGCCCGGCTATCAGTTTCAATGCGTGGATCGGCTCATCACCAATTTTCACCTGCCGAAATCAACCTTGATGATGTTGGTTTCGGCCTTCGCCGGCCACACCAACACCATGCAGGCCTATCACCACGCGGTGGCGCAACGTTATCGTTTTTTCAGCTATGGCGATGCCATGCTGATCGAGAAAAAAACGTAAAACACCAGCAATGAAGAGGTGTTTCAGGCAAAAATGCCTGAAACACCACGCCCTGTATGGTTATGCCGCCAAATGTATCCGGCTTTGCGCCGCCACATGCAGCTTCAGAAATTCCATCTGGTCAACCAGAATGCGGCGGTTGGCGAGGATCAAAAATTCGGCGCGGTTGGGCACATAGGGCGCGTACAACAATTGCATGTGCGCTTCCTCGAGCAGGCGGTTGCCCTTGCGTTCGTTGCAATTGCGGCAGGTGGTGACAACATTCATCCAGTTGTCCAGCCCGCGCCGCGAGTAGGGGATGATGTGGTCGCGGGTCAGTTTGGCGTGTGAAAACAGTCCGCCGCAATAGGCGCAGATGTGCCGGTCGCGGTGGAACAATTCGCGGTTGTTGAGCGGCGGGGTTTGGTTGAAGCCCTTCATCGCCATGGCCTTGCCGCGAATGGCGATGATCGAAGAAGCCGTGACCGACGAGACTTCGCCGGTGTCGCGGCACTTGCCGCCATTGACGGTGAAGGCTTCCGAGCCGGTTTCCCAGGCGATGCGCTCTTTGGCGTAATACCAGACCGTGTGTTGCCAGGTGATCCAGCGGTGCGGCACGCCGTTTTGGTCGAGGGTCAAAATCAACGGAAAGCGTTTGGCGTCCGGCGAATACAGTGAAAACGCCGGCTCATGGGCGTCCTGCGCCAGCTTGGACAATTGTTGTGCCTGGGCGAGTTGCGCTTTTTGCTGGGCAATCTGGCTGCGGCGGTGTTGATGGGGGGAATGCATTTTTCTCCTTTTTTCTTCCGCCGGCGCAAATGGCGTTTGGCGGATTTGAGGCGAACGGCGATAATCCCATGTAACGTGTCACGTCAAAACGTATTGCGGGAGGCACGCTCCCCAGCGGAAGCCTAATCCAAAACGGCGTGAATGGGAAGCCCCCCGCCCGCATTCCAGTCCATCCCATCAAATTTTCCCCCTTGAAAGCGCCATGCCATGAACCTAGACCGAGTCGATTCCGGCCGTGATGTGCCCGATGATTTTAATGTCGTCATTGAAATTCCCATGAACGGTGATCCGATCAAATATGAGCTCGACAAGGCGACGGGCGC
>JANPNJ010000191.1:0-9234 GCA_031427395.1 Burkholderiales bacterium | reverse complement strand
ACTCCAAGCCGAGTTCGAGCATTTGAACATCACATCGTTTGTTGCACATAACGACATCGAGCCGACGCGGCGCAGGCCAGTTTGACGGTACCTTTACTCTCCAGGCTTTCTCACGCAGAGTTGTCCTTGCGCCTGTGCAAGGGTGGCGTGTTACTTCGTTTGAAGACGAAGGCATTGAGCTGGATAAATAAACGCCGCTGTGCGTGATGTGTTTTGCGTCACCACACGAAACATGCTTGTTCCACGGGCTGGTTATTGCGCACCCGCCAGCGCCGCCTCCACCGGCTTGGCCGCAATGGCGGCATTGATTTGATCCACCAGGCGCGGAATCATGCCGTCACCATAACCACGGTGTACATGCAGCACCCTGCCGTCACGGCCGATGATGAGCATGTGTGGAATGCCTTTCACACCATACGCTGCCGAGACTGATTTGTTGTAGTCGTGGGCCAGCATCAGTGTGAGGGAATGCAGTGTGCGTGACACCGCCCGGTATTTGTCGCGGTCTTCAATGTTGATGGCGATGACCTGCACATTTTTTTTCGCCACGCGTTGCAGGTTTTCCAGCACCTGCATCTCATTCAGGCACGGTGCGCACCAAGACGCCCAAAAGGTCACCACCAGCACCTTGCCTGTGTAATCGGTGGCGTGGATTTTATTGTTTTCGCGGTCGATGCCGAGGTAGGCTGGTGGCACGTCGCCAAGCGGAATTTTCCCCGGCGTGACAGCCGATGCTGCGGCCAAGGCTGGCAGCACCAGCGACAGAAAAAAACATTTGGCCAACAGTGGTGACAGCTTTGACAGGGTCTGCATTTTTTGTTTCCTCGCATGGAACGACAGATTTTTTTGAAGTTTTCCAAATGCAATTATTGTTTATCCACAAGCACTTCCAAGCATTTTTGCCGCAAACGCCGCACCACATATGGAGTTTATCCCTAAAACCCCGCCACCACTTCAATAAACGCATCGCCGTAACGCGCCAGCTTGGCGCTGCCCACGCCGGATATTTCCGCCATCTCGTTGCGGTTGGCGGGCCTCTTGCGCAGTAATTCCAAGAGCGTGGCGTCATGAAAAATCACATAGGGTGGCACACCCTGCTCCTTGGCGATGCGTGTGCGGGTTTCGCGCAGCGCTTGCCACAATGGCTCATCCTGGGCAGAAATAGCCGCGCCTTTTTTGTTGGCTTTATCCACACTGCGTTCGGCGCTCGAACGTTTGCCGGGGCGAGGGGCCTCGCGGCGCAGCGTGATGCGTTGCTGGTTTTTCAACACCGCGCGGCTGGTTTCGGTCAGTGAGAGTCCGCCGTAGCCTGCCATGTCGGCCTTGAGAAAGCCCAGCGCCAATAATTGCCGGAACACGCCGCGCCATTCGTTCTGGTTGTGCTCCACGCCGATGCCGAACACACTCAGTTGGTGGTGGTTGAATTGCGTCATGCGCTCGGTGGTTTTGCCGAGCAGCACATCGACTAAATGCACTGCGCCGAATCGCTGGCCGGTGCGAAATACACACGACAGCGCCTTTTGCGCGGCGACGGTGGCATCCCATGTTTCGGCGGGTGACAGGCAGTTGTCGCAGTTGCCGCAGGCGCTGGCGTAGCCCTCGCCAAAATAGCGCAGCAATGATTGCCTGCGGCACTCGGCGGTCTCGCACAAGCCGAACAGGGCGTCGAGTTTTTGCCGCTCCAGGCGTTTGCGCTCCGGCGGGGCGTCACCCGACTCGATCATCTGGCCGAGGCTGACCACATCGCCCAGGCCATACACCAGCCACGCCTCGGCGGGGGCACCGTCACGTCCGGCGCGGCCGGTTTCCTGATACTAACTTTCGACACTTTTTGGCAAATCCATGTGCACCACAAAACGCACATCGGGCTTGTCGATGCCCATGCCAAAGGCGATGGTGGCAACCACGATCACGCCGTCCTCGCGGATAAAACGCTGCTGGTGGCGCGCGCGCATTTCGTTGCTGAGGCCAGCGTGGTAAGGCAGCGCAGTGAAGCCCTGTTCACACAGCCACGCGGCGGTGGCCTCGACTTTTTTGCGCGACAGGCAATACACAATGCCCGCCTCGCCGGCATGATCCTTGAGAAATTCACGCAACTGGCGCGTGGGGTCGGTTTTTTGGGTGATGCGGTAACAAATGTTCGGGCGGTCAAAGCTGGTGATGAATTGCCTGGCCTCCCCCAGCGACAGGCGCTCAATGATTTCCACCCGCGTCGGCGCATCGGCGGTGGCAGTGAGGGCGATGCGCGGCACCTCGGGAAAGCGTTCATGCAGAACCGTCAGTTCACGATACTCCGGGCGAAAATCGTGCCCCCATTGCGACACACAATGCGCCTCGTCAATGGCAAACAGCGCCAGCTTCGCTTGTGCAAGGAGCTGGAGGAAACGCGGCGTCAACAGGCGCTCGGGCGCGACGTAGAGCAAATCAAGTTCGCCGTTGAGCAACGCCTGCTCCACCACCGATTCCTGCCGCGCATCAAGGGTGGAATTCAAAAACGCCGCGCGCACATCAAGCTGGCGCAGCGCATCGACCTGATCCTGCATCAACGCGATCAGCGGCGACACCACAATGCCGGTGCCCTCGCGCACCATCGCGGGCACCTGGTAACACAGCGATTTGCCGCCGCCGGTGGGCATCAACACCAGTGCGTCGCCACCGGCGATCACATGTTCAACTATGGCTTTCTGGTTGGGGCGGAAGGCGGGGTAGCCGAATACGCGGTTGAGGATGGTGTGGGCGTTGGTGTGGGCATGGGTGTTGGTGGTCATGGCCGTGATGCTACCCCAGGAAACTCTGAATAAACTATCAAAAATCGTCATACCGGCGAAAGCCGGTATCAAGCAGTAAAAGAATCAACACGCCACACATTTCTGGATACCGGCTTTCGCCGGTATGACGACTTGTGTTGATGTTCCCTGATGGTGTTTACGGATTGGCATATCCCATACTCCTCACTTTTACCTCAAGCCACATGAGTGATTTTCTTGATGTTCCTGATTTTGATCTCGACCGTCTTGCCCACCGCCGCTGCTGCTTTCATCAAGGTATCAAGCTGCACCGACACATTTTCCGGATCGAGGACACGATCAAGCTGTGAGCGGCTCGTCGCCATGATTTGTGCCATTTTTGTCTTTGAAAGGTTCGCCGATTCCATGCTGTCTTGCAGTTGTTCCGCCAGCGCGCGTTTGAGCGCCCTGGCCTGCACTTCCTCAAACAGTCCATCTTCTCTCAGGAAATCATCGAAACTAGAGCCTTCGTGTGGATTACGTTTTGGCATGGCAGTACTCCTTGAATCGTTTTTCGGCGAGCGCTATTTCAGTTGCGGGCGTTTGCTGCGTTTTTTTGATAAAACCATGCAGCAGGATCATCTTGTGGCCATCGACAGCAAACAGTGTGCGGGCAATCGTTGCCTTCAAATTTGAGCGGACTTCCCAAATCGGACCCCGCAGATGATCAACGCGTGGCTTGCCAATTGGCCATTTGAACTGGACATAGGCAATGTCTTCACCAATGGCGCGGCGCGACTCCCGATCCATATCTTTCAGCCATGCGCGGACTGGTTCATTGCCAGTGGCGGTTGCGAAAAAAACCGCTTCTAGTTTTGGCGTGGATGACATATTGTATTGTACCTCATGAGGTACACTTGTCAAGCGGAAATATCAGGCGATGCGGAAGTTTGTATTTGCGGATTGGCGGAAACCACCGCGTAAAATGTCGCACCATGCCCGCACCCGCAAACAAATTGAATGACCGCGCTGCCCGTCGCCTAGTGCGCCATGCCGCCGTGGCATCACCCGATTTCGACGATGCCCTGCCGATCGCCGCGCGCCGCGCCGAGATCGCCAAGCTCATCAATGACCACCAGGTGGTGATTGTGTGCGGGGAAACCGGCTCGGGCAAAACCACGCAGTTGCCGAAAATCTGTCTGCAACTCGGCCGCGGCATCAACGGCATGATCGGCTGCACCCAGCCGCGCCGCATTGCCGCACGCACCCTCGCCACCCGCCTGGCGCAGGAACTGAAACAAAGTGGCCAACACACGGTCGGCTACAAAATCCGCTTCAACGACAAGACCACCGACGACACCCTGGTGAAAGTGATGACCGACGGCATTTTGCTCTCGGAAACCCACAGCGACCGCAACCTCTCGGCTTATGACACCATCATCATTGATGAAGCCCACGAACGCAGTCTCAACATCGATTTTTTGCTGGGCTATGTCAAACAGTTGATGGCGCGGCGTCCCGATTTGAAAATCATTGTCACCTCGGCAACCATCGACACTGAACGTTTTTCCAAACACTTTGATGACGCGCCGGTCATAGAGGTGTCGGGACGCACCTATCCGGTGGAGGTGCGTTACCGTCCCGAACATTTTCTCGATGACAGCGATGACGCGGTGGACATCGAGGATGCGGTGACCCATGCGGTCGATGAAATTTTCCGCGAAACCCACGAGGGCGATGTGCTGGTGTTTTTGCCCGGCGAGCGCGAGATCCGCGACACCACCGAGGCGTTGCGCAAACACCACCCGGGGCACACCGAGGTGCTGCCGTTGTTTGCGCGCCTGTCGAACGCCGAGCAGGATCGCATTTTTGCGCCCGCCCAATCCAACAGGCGGCGCATTGTGCTCGCCACCAACGTCGCCGAGACTTCACTCACGGTGCCGGGGATTCGGTATGTGATCGACACCGGTGTGGCGCGGGTGCACCGCTACAGCCCCCGGCAAAAAATCGACATGCTGCAAATCGAGCCGGTTTCGCAGGCTTCGGCCAAACAACGCGCCGGGCGCTGCGGGCGCGTGGCGGCGGGCATTTGCATCCGGCTTTACGCGGAGGACAATTTTCTCGCGCGGCCAGCCTTTACCACGCCGGAAATTCTGCGCACTTCCCTTGCCGGGGTGATATTGCGCATGCTGTCGCTGCGCCTCGGCGACGTGGACAAATTCCCGTTTGTTGAGCCGCCGAGCGCGCGCATGATCGACGATGGTTATCGCCAGTTGTTTGAGCTGGGCGCGGTCGATGAAGCCAAAAATATTTCACCACTCGGCTTGAAACTCGCCAAATTCCCGGTGGATCCCGCCATTGCCCGCATGTTGCTGGCGGGGGAAGCGGGCGGCGGTCTGGCCGATGTGTTGGTCATCGCCGCCGCGCTGACAGTGCAGGATCCGCGCGACCGGCCAATGGACAAACAGCCGCAATATCTCGCGGCGCACGAAAAATTCACCCACCCGCGCTCGGAATTTTTGGCATATCTGAAGCTGTGGCAGTTCTATCACGATGCCGTCAAACACAAACAGTCCCACCGCAAGCTCGACGCTCAACTGCGTGAAAATTTCCTGTCACCGCTGCGCATGCGCGAGTGGCGCGATGTGCATATGCAATTGTCGGAGGTGTGTGCCTCCCTTGGCATGCATGTCGCCGCGCCCACAGGGGACATGCCGGAAGCCGCCCGCTACGAGAGCATCCACCGTGCGCTGCTCACCGGCCTCATCACCAATGTTGGCACCAAATCCATCGAGGGCAACGATTACACCGCGCCACGTGCGGTGAAGTTTCATTTGCCGAAATTGCTGCGTGACCACGCCGCACAAAAAAAGGAACGCCTGAAATGGGTGATGGCGGCCGAGCTCACCGAGACCACCCGTGTGTACGCGCGCACGGTTGCCGCCGTCGAGCCTGAGTGGATTGAGCAACTGGCGGCACATCTGGTGACACGCGCACACTACGACCCGCACTGGGAGCGCAAATCCGGGCAGGTGGTGGCGTTTGAAACCGTGTCGCTGTATGGCTTGGTGATCAACGCGCGCCGCCGCATTCACTACGGCACCATCAATCCAAAAGAAGCCCGCGAAATTTTCATCCGCCAGGGTCTGGTGGCGGGGGAAGTCGACACCCACGGCAAGTTTTTGAAAATGAATCTGCGCCTCATAGATGAAATCGAGGACATGGAAGCCAAGGCGCGCAGGCAGGATGTGCTGGTGGACGATGAGGACATGTTCCAACTCTATGATCAGCTGATTCCGCCGGAAATTGTCACCATGGCCGCTTTTGAGCGTTGGCGCAAGGACCGCGAAAAAATCGAGCCGGCGATTCTCGAATTCAGCCGCGAACAACTCATGCGGCACGGCGCCGGTGACATCACCTTTGATCTCTTCCCGAAAACCCTCAAACACAAGGGCGCGGCCTACCCGCTGCAATACCGCTTTGAGCCGACCCACATCATGGATGGCGTGACCGTGACCCTGCCGGTGGCGGTGCTCAATCAAGTCAACGCCGCGCGCTTTGAGTGGCTGACCATGGGCATGTTGCGCGAAAAAGTGCAGGCGATGTTCAAGTCGCTGCCGCAACGCATTCGCAGCGCCCTGGTGCCGCTGCCCGATACGGTCAGCGCGTTCATTGCCCATGTCACCCAGCGGGTGGACATGCACGATCTGTCTGCCGCCGATACGCCGCTGGTTGAGGCCATGGCGCAATTTTTGCGGCGCGAAAAAAACATCGATGTGCCCAGGGACGCGTGGGAGGTGTCGCCTGCCTCAGGCCGTCTTGCCACGCACCTGTTCATGAATTTTCGCGTGACCGACGCGGACGGAAAAGAGCTTGCCATGGGGCGGGATTTTGCCGCGCTGCGCGCACAATTCACGGATGCCGCCAAGACGGTTTTTTCCACGCTGCACCGCAACCGCATGGAGCAAGATGGCCTCACTGCGTGGCCGAGTGAGCTGGTGGAATTACCCGAGACCATCAATTTTGAGCGCAATGGCATTCGCTACGATGGTTACCCGGCATTGGTGGACAAAGGTACAACGGTATCAATCGCCATATTTGACGCGCTTCTTCAGGCAAAAATGGCTCATACACAGGGACTGGCAAGGCTTTTTGCATTGTGTGTTCCCGATCACGTCAAGTCGTGCGAGCGCACCATCAAGGTGTCACCGGTGGCGGCGTTTCAGTATTCGACGTATTTCCCTGAAGCCAAAAATCACGCGCAGGAGGCGCTGCGGCAGGAACTGCTGTTTGCCGGCGTGCGCGCCGCGTTTGTGGACGTGGACGGCGCGGACGTGCGTGACAAACAATCATTCGACGCGCGATTGGCCGCAGGCAAGGGGCAACTGGCGGCACGCACCCTCGCCATTGTGGCCGCGATGGATGAAGCGCTCACACTTGCGGCGGAGGCGCGCAAACTGTGCGATGAACGCTATGTCAAAGGCTGGGAACATATCGGCGAGGATGTGGAACAACAAATCGCGCATTTGTTCGGCGCGCGGTTTTTGCGCGAGACCGAAGCCACACAATTGCTGCATTACTCGCGCTATTTGAAGGCGATACTGATGCGTCTCAACAAAGCCAGACAGGGCGCGATGGAACGCGACCTGGAAAATTTCCGGCAGATTCGCCCGCTGTGGCAACAATACCTCGCGGTCAGCAAATCATTGTCGCCGGCCGTGCGGGAATATCGCTGGGCGGTGGAGGAACTGCGGGTGGGATTGTTCGCGCAGGAATTGCGCACACCCATGCCGGTGAGTGTCAAACGGGTGGGTAAAATGTGTGAGGCTTTGGAAGGGTTGCGATGACCTGCTGTAAAGTTTTAACCGCCGATGGACGCCGATAAAGGCACGCCGATAAAGTCAAAGGCAATTAGGAATCTAACAGCATAAAACGGTGACTGAAAGTATTTTCGCCTTTGCTTTTATCGGCGTACATCGGCGTGCCCTTGCCTTGTCGGCGTCCATCGGCGGTTACAAACACTCGTTACCCAGCATTCATCTTCAAAAAATATATGACCAACCCACCCCGCCTCGCCAACCGCATGTCGCACATTTCCCCCTTCGAGGTGATGGAGATCCAGGCGCGCGCGCGCCAGTTGGAGCGGGAGGGGCATGACGTGATTCACATGGAAATTGGCGAGCCGGATTTCGCCACGCCGCAGCCGATCATCGACGCGGCGAAGTGGGCGTTTGATGCCAGCCCGATGAATTACACCTCGGCGCGCGGCATGGCATCGCTGCGGGAATTGATCGCCGCCTTTTACGCGGATCAATACGGCGTGGTGATTGACCCTGAGCGCATTGTGGTCACGGCCGGGTCGAGTGCGGCGTTGCTGCTGGCGTTTGGGGTGCTGCTGAATTCAGGTGACGAAGTATTGATGGCCGACCCCGGCTATCCGTGCAACCGCCATTTTGTGCGCGCCATGGAAGGGGTGCCACTGACGATTCCGGTCGGGGCCGACAGCGATTATCAAATCACCGCCGCCCATGTTGGCGCGCACTGGTCGGCGCGCAGTGTGGCGACCTTGGTTGCCTCGCCGTCCAACCCCACCGGCACCACGGTGGCAAGCCAGGCGTTGCAGCAAATTTTGAATGAAACCGCCAAACGCGGCGGCACCTTGATTGTCGATGAGATTTACCAGGGACTCACCTACGATGTGCCCGCCTCGACCGCGCTGGCGCTCGATGGCGCGGAGAATATTTTTGTCATCAACAGTTTTTCAAAATATTTCCAGATGACCGGCTGGCGGCTGGGCTGGATGGTGGTGCCGGCGGTTTACCAGCGGCTGGTGGAAACACTCGCGCAAAATTTGTTCATTTCCCCTTCCGCGCCCGCCCAGTATGCCGCGCACGCCGCCTTCCTGCCGGAGACGTTGGTGATACTCGAAGCACGGCGCACGGAACTGCATCGCCGCCGGGATTTTTTGTTGCCCGCGCTGCAACAACTTGGGTTCAAAATCCCGGTGGTGCCGCAGGGTGCGTTTTATATTTATGCCGATTCCTCACCGCTTGCCGCCGACAGTTTCACCCTGGCGCGGCGCATCCTGCAGGAGGCGCATGTGGCGATGACACCCGGCCGTGATTTCGGCAAATTTGAGCCGGAAAAACATATCCGCATCGCCTACACCCAGCCGATTGAACGCCTGCAGGAGGCCATCAACCGGCTCACACGTTTGCTTGGTAGCGGATGATGAAAAAATTCATAGGTTGTTTGTGCGGTTGGTTGTTGGTGCTTCCGCTATACGCCAGCGAGCGTGCCATCAACGAAAAAATCACAGTCAAGGCCGGCCTCAACGAGGTCTGGAAGGCGTGGACGACGACCGAAGGCATCAAATCTTTTTTTGCGCCCGACGCCAAAATCGACGCCAACGTTGATGGGGCGTTTGAGGTGTACATGCTGCCCACTGCACCTGCGGGTCTGCGCGGCGCGGACGACATGCGTTTTCTGGCGATACAGGACAAAAAAA
>JANPNJ010000190.1:0-10673 GCA_031427395.1 Burkholderiales bacterium | reverse complement strand
GCGCATTGAGGAGTCCCTGCCGGTCGGGCTCGAGTTGCACCGCGTCAACGACCAGCCACGCGCGGTGCGCAACAGTGTCGGCGAATTTGTCCGCTCGCTCACCGAGGCGGTGGTGATTGTCATGGCCGTGACATTTTTCAGCCTGGGGCTGCGCTCCGGGCTGGTGGTGGCGTTGTCGATTCCGCTAGAGCTGGCGGCGACATTTTTTTGCATGTATCTGCTCAACGTCGGCCTGCACAAGATTTCGCTGGGCGCGCTGATTTTGTCACTCGGCCTGTTGGTCGATGACGCCATCATCGCCGTCGAAATGATGGCCATCAAAATGGAACAGGGCTGGGACCGGGTGCGCGCGGCGGCGTTTGCCTACACCTCGACCGCGTTCCCGATGTTGTCGGGCACCCTGGTGACGGCGGCGGGATTTTTGCCGATTGCCACGGCTAAATCCAGCACTGGCGAATACACCATCGCCATTTTCCAGGTGACCACGCTGGCGCTGCTGCTGTCGTGGTTCGCCGCCGTGATTTTTATTCCCTACCTGGGCTACCACCTGTTGCCCGACTATGTGGACGGCCGCCCGGTCATCACCCCGCGCACCCGCCGCATCGCCGCATGGCTGGCCAGCGTGCCTTTGGTCGGCGCGCGTCTGGCGGCAAGGCTGGTTCCCGCTGATTCAATTTTTGACGCCGCGGCCATCAGCCACGACGACCACGCCCATGATGTTTACAACACGCTGTTTTACCAGCGCTTTCGCGCCGCGGTGAGGTGGTGTGTGTTGAACAAAAAGACCGTCATTGTTGCCACGGCGTTGTTGTTTGTCGGCTCGATATTGGCATTTCGCCTCGTGCAACAGCAGTTTTTCCCGTCGTCCACCCGGGTTGAATTGATCGTTGATGTGCGGCTGGCCGAGGGTTCGTCGATCACCGCCACGGAAGCGCAAGTCAAAAAACTCGAAGCGTTCCTCGACACACACAAGCCGTTGTTTCAAAACTATGTGAGTTATGTCGGCAGCGGCGCGCCACGATTCTATCTGCCGCTGGATTTGCAATTGCCGAACGCCGCCTTCGGCCAACTGGTGGTCACCACCAACAATGCCAAATCACGCGAGTTGTTGCGCGCCAAACTGATCACCCTGTTTGAAACCGACATGCCGGAAATCCGCGGGCGCATCTCGCGTCTGGAAAACGGCCCGCCGGTGGGCTTTCCGATCCAATATCGCGTGTCCGGCGAGGACCTCGAAAAACTGCGTGGCTACGCAACCGAAGTCGCCGACATCCTGCGCACCAACGGCAACGTCGCCAACATCCAGTTCGACTGGTTTGAACACGCCAAGGTCATCACGCTCGACATCAACCAGGACAAGGCAAGGCAGCTTGGCATCACCTCGGCCGAGATTGCCGGCTTTGTCAACGGCTCGCTGAACGGCACGCCGGTGACCATGCTGCGCGAAGGCGACAAACAAATCGAGATCCTGCTGCGCGGCCCGGAAAACGAGCGCGCCAAGATTTCCCTCATCGAAAGCCTGGCCGTGCCCACCCGCAGCGGACGCGCAGTCCCGCTGGGCCAGCTTGCCAAGGTACGCCACGAATTTGAAGACCCGGTGATCTGGCGGCGCGACCGGCTGCCGACCATCACCGTCAAGGGCGACATTTACCTGCCCTCTTTGCAGCCTGCAACCATCGTCGCGCAACTGAATGCCCCCATGGCCGCGCTGCGCTCCAAACTCGACAACGGCTATTTGCTGGTGACCGGCGGTGCGGTGGAGGAAAGCGCACGAGGCCAAAAATCCATTGCCGCGGGCATGCCGCTGTTTTTGTTTGTGGTGCTGGCCGTGCTGATGATCCAGCTCAAAAGCTTCCAGCGCGTCATTCTGGTGGTGCTGACCGCCCCACTCGGGCTGATCGGTGTCGCGCTGTTTTTGATCGTGTTCAACAAACCCTTCGGCTTTGTCGCCATGCTCGGCACCATCGCGCTGTTTGGCATGATCATGCGCAATTCGGTGATCCTCATTGACCAGATCGAGCAGGACATTGCCGCCGGGCAGACGCGTTTCCATGCTGTCATTGAAGCCACCGTGCGCCGCCTGCGGCCGATCGTATTGACCGCGCTCGCCGCCGTGCTGGCGATGATCCCGCTGGTGCGCTCAGCGTTTTTCGGGCCGATGGCGGTGGCGATCATGGGCGGTTTGCTGGTGGCAACCCTGCTGACCTTGTTTTTTCTGCCTGCGCTGTATGCGGCTTGGTTTGGGGTACGGGCACCGGTTGGTGTTGCGGATGAACACGGATAGCTGCTGATATATGCGGATAAATCGGGTGGGGTGGCATGAGTAGTCCTGAACATCCCAACGCTGTTGAAATTTATCACCGTCATTCCCGCGACGGCGGGAATCCAAATTTTTTCGCAAAAGGTATTCTTGTTTGTCATGCGGCGACCGAAGCCGGGGGTGCCCGGCTCCAGTCGACACAAAAAGACTATCAACACCTTTTGAATAGTCCGATGGATCCCGGCAACGCCACTCTACAGCGCCTGCATGCGCGCAATAAATTTTGCCTCGCCCAGAAATGCTCGCTGTGCCAATCCTTCTTCCCACAACTTTGGCTCCCTATCCTTTTGCCCTCAAGCCGTCCACGATTGTAGTAAGATTGCGCTGGTGTACAGGGAAATTTTCAACAACACTCAAGGAGTTGCTGTCATGATGAAATTGCATCCCATAGCAAAGGCCGTACTGCTGGCTTTGCCTTCCGGTCTGGCCATCAGCGCAGCGAATGTCGCCAGCGCCCAAGAACCGCCGAAGCCCACCAAGGCGAGCACAGAAACAATCGAACACATCGTCGTCACCGCGACAAAGCGGGAGACAAACTTGCGGGATGTGCCGTTCTCGATCAACGCGCAGACAGAAGAGGACATCCGGCGGACCGGCGCGGTCACGCTTGAAGATCTGTCGCGCAATGTCGCCGGCCTCTCCATTCAGAATCTCGGACCTGGGCAGAGCCAAGTAACGATTCGCGGCGTGTCCTCGGGGCAAATCGTCCGCGACCAGCCAGGCGTCAAGGAACAGGTTGGTGTCTATCTCGACGAAACGGCGATTTCGATGTCCCTGTTCACACCCGACCTCGATCTGTTCGACCTCAAGCGGGTCGAGACGCTGCGCGGCCCGCAGGGCACACTCTACGGCTCCGGCAACATCGGCGGCACGATACGCTACATCACCAATAAAGCGAAGCTGGGGGTCAGTGAAGGCACCGTCGAAGGCAACGTCAACATGATCGCCAACGGCAGCAACGGCGGCGGCGTGAAGGCGGCGCTGAATGTGCCCCTGAACGATGCGGCGGCCATGCGCGTGGTCGGTTATTACACGCGTTTCGGCGGTTGGATCGACGCTCTCGGCCCAGGCGGCGGCAAGGACATCAACAGCGGCACACGCGAGGGCGGCCGTGTCACCTTCACCTTCCAGCCAACCAAGGACGTGACCATCACGCCAAGGCTGATTACCCAGAAAGTGACTGCGGACGGCTTTAATCGCCAGGAGGTATTCAACCTGTATGCCAATCCGTACACCACCACCGTACCGCCGGTGACTTTTCGTGACCACCAGCAATACCTGCTCCAGCGCGAGAAGTTTGAGGACAAGACAACGATCGCCGATGCAACGATCAAGGTAGGCTTCGACAGTTGGGATCTGACATCGGTCACCACCTACTCTGATCGCAGCATCCTGGTCAGCCGTGATGCCAGCGCGTTGACCGGCTCGGTGTCGGTCGATCTCAGCTTTCCGAGTGCCGGGGTGCTGCTGCCTTCGCGCCTCAACGACACCACTGACTTCAAAGGCATCACGCAGGAATTGCGTTTGAGTTCCAAGGGCAAGGGCCCGCTGCAATGGCTGGTCGGTGCCTTCTATGCCGACACCGACCGCAAGTACGCCCAGCGCCTGCCAACCCCCGGCTACGATGCCTTTACCAACGCGCGGTTTGGCGCAGGCACGGCAGCCGCCGTAGCCAATGGCTTCCCCCTGAATTCGCCATACAACGCCGATCTTCCCTACAATTTGAAGCAGACCGCGCTGTTCGGCGAACTAAGCTATGACTTGACCAAGCAAATGACGGCGACGGCTGGCGCGCGCTACTACGACTACAAGGAAGAGCGTAGTTTCAAGTCGGGCGGCTTGTTCTCTGACGGCAACAACCAGGTCGATCGAACCAAATCGGACGGCTTCAGCCCTCGCCTGCTGTTGGCCTATAAGGCATCAGATAGCGTGACCTTTAATGCCCAGGCTTCACGCGGTTTTCGCCTCGGCGGTGTCAATGATCCGTTAAACGTGCCGCTGTGCACGGCCCAGGATCGCGCCATCTTCGGTGGCTATCAACGCTTCGGCGACGAATCGTTATGGAACTACGAGGTTGGTGTCAAGATGCAGAAGCCGGGCATGAGCTTCAATGCGGCGGCGTTCTACACCCAGATGAAGGATCTGCAAGTCACGCTGGATGCCGGTTCCTGCTCGTCGCGGGTGGTGTTTAACGTGCCCAAGGCGCACTCGAGTGGCATCGAACTGGAGATGACCGTGAAGCCAGCCGACGGCTTCGAGTTGGGACTTTCCGGTGCGGTGGTGAATGCGGTGTTTGATTCGAGCGTCAAGGACGGAACTGGGGCAATACTTGGTGGCATTCGAGACGGCAACCGCCTGCCCTCTGTACCAAAGCTTGCGCTCACCGCCAGCTTTACGTACTACTTCAATCTGGCCGGACGCGAGTCCTATATCACCGCCTCAGCACAACACGTGGGCAGCCGCTTCACGCAGCCATCCGATCAGGAAAACAATCCGCGCACCTTTACGCATGGACTGGCTTTCCAGGGAACCCCGGCGAGCGCGGCCACCAAGCTCAATCTCGAACTGCCCAGCTACAACCTGGTCAACCTCAGTGCGGGGATTGATTTTGAGCGCGGACTCTCGGCAATCCTCTACGTCAACAACCTCACCGACGAGAAGGCACTTCTCTCCTTCGACCGGGAACGGGGGGGGCGTGCACGGCTCGGATTTGCGACCAACCAGCCTCGCACCATCGGCGTGACACTTCGCAAGTCGTTCTAAGCCGATATTGTTAAATGAGCGCGTAATGACGCCGCGAGCCATGCTCGCGGCGTTTTTTTTGGTGCGCCCAGAAGCGCGCGCGAAGGAAGATGGGGGGCAGGCATTGACGTTTGCTTTTTCTTTTACATGACTGCCAGCGGAATTTATTTCCGGCTTGGAACCTTGTGATGCTACATAGCTAGACTTCGCGCTTCCAACGCTGTTGAAATTTATTACCGTCATCCCGGCGGAAGCCGGGATCCAGCGGTCTGTGCAAAAGGCATTGGTAATCTTTTTTGCGACCACCGAAGCCGGGGGTTGCCCGGCTCCGGTCGTCGCATAAGAAACACGCATACCTTTTGCACAGACCACTGGATCCCTTCCCCCGCAGAGCGGGGGGGAAGGGACTGATGCGTTCCCATTTTTCATTCCCGCCAACACGAGCAGCGATTAGAATAACAAGATGAAAATCGCCATCCTTGCCGCCACACTTCTGCTCGCCACCCTTGGCGCGACTTTTACCCCAGCCAACGCCATCGCCCAGCCGTCCGCTTCCCACCCCCGTCCGAAAATCGCTTTGGTGCTGTCCGGTGGCGGGGCGCGCGGCGCGGCGCATGTGGGGGTGATCAAGGTGCTGGAGGAATTGCGGGTGCCGATTGACATCATCACCGGCACCAGCATGGGTGCGCTGGTGGGCGCGGCCTATGCTTCCGGCACCCCCATTGCCGAGCTGGAGGAACGGCTGGGGCGCGCTGATTGGGGCGACTTGTTCACCGACACCAGTCCGCGCGGGGATCGCAGCTTTTTACGCAAGGAAGAAGACCAGGCGCGCCTGTTGGGGCTGGAGTTCGGCATCAAGCGCGACGGGGTGCAATTGCCGGCCGGAGCCATCTCCGGGCAAAAACTCGACGCGCTGTTTTCGCGCATCACCCGCTTCGCGCCGGGCATGGTCGAGTTTGACCAATTGCCGATTCGTTTTCGCGGCATCGCCACCGACGCCGAATCCGGCAGGATGGTGGTGTTCGAGCGCGGCCGCCTGGCCGATGTGATGCGCGCCTCGATGTCGGTGCCGGGTGCCATCGCGCCGTATGAAATCAACCAGCGCCTGTATCTCGACGGCGGCCTGACCCGCAACCTGCCCATCGACGTGGCGCGCGCCATGGGGGCGGACATCATCATCGCCGTCAATATCAGTTCAGGGCTGCTGAAGCGCGACCAACTGCAATCCATCTTTGGCGTGTCGCTGCAGATGATCAATATTCTCACCGAACAAAACATGCAGGCCTCACTCGCACAATTGCGCACGGGTGATATTTTGATCAGCCCGCCGCTCGACACCATTGGTTCAACCGATTTTTCGCTGGCCACCGAGGCCATTACCATCGGTGCCATGGCGGCACGCGCCATGGCCGAGACACTGGATGCCCACGGCATTGACGCGCCGGCTTTCCACACCCACCGCCAGGCGCAAATGAAGCGCGCCGGCCGCGCCGTGGGCAGCGGCGATGTCATTGCCGGCATTCGCATCGAAGGCCTCACCCGCGCCAACGAATCCGAATTGCGGCGCACGCTCGACATCAACACCGGCGAGCCGGTCAACTTCAAAAAAATCGACGCCGGCATCAGCCGGGTATTCGGCACCGGTTACTTTGAGCGGGTGAATTATTCGCTGCTCAATGAAGGCGACCGGCATGTTCTCGCCGTCAATGCCCGTGAAAAACAATGGGGCCCGCACTATTTGCGCATCGGGCTTTCGATGGCGGCGGACACCGCCGGCGAAGGCAGCTACAACCTGTTGTTCCGCTCGCAGCAAACACAATTCAACGCAGCCGGCGCGGAATGGCGCAACGATTTGCAGATCGGCCGCGACCGGCGCCTCGCCTCGCGTTTTTTCCAGCCGTTCGGCGCGGGCAGCATTGCCAACATTTCCGCCGGCATCGAATTTGCGCGCCGGCCGATTGATATTTTTGCCGGCGGCAGGCCGGTGGTGCATTACGAGGTGCGCTCCGCCACCTATGGCATCGACCTGGGCATGGATTTCGGCCGCAGCGCCATCGCCCGGCTCGGCCTGGTGCGCGGCAATGACAACGCCGAGGTGACCATCGGCCCGGCCAGTTTTCCAAACTACCATGTCAGGCAAGGCGGCATCAAATTCCGCGCGCTGTTCGACAATCTCGACGACACCAATTTTCCGCGCAGCGGGCGCATTGCCAGTTTGGATTTTTTTGCCAGCATGCCAAAGCTCGGCGCCAGCAGCGGCTACCGGAAAATCGAGGCGACCATCAACGAGAATTTTTCCGTCGGCCGCCATATTTTTTCCATTGCCGGGCGTTACGGTCGCAGCCTGGAAGGCGCGATACCTGTCTTTGACCAATTTTCATTGGGCGGATTTTTGCAACTCTCCGGCTTTCGTCCGGGTGAATTGCTGGGCGAATCGGTGGCACTCGGCCGTTTGTCCTACTCTCATCAGTTGCCCTATTCGTCGGCGTTTTTCGGTCGGCGCATTTTTGCCGGGGTATCGGGCGAGGTCGGTCGCATCGGCAATGGTTTTCAATCCCTCGCAGCGAGCGAGACCAAATCCTCCCTCGGCATTTTCCTCGGCGCCGACACCGCGCTGGGGCCGCTTTATTTTGGCTACGGCCGCTCCCGCGAGCGCGGCACGCTGTTTTATTTTTTCCTCGGCCAGCCTTAGGGGTCGCGTCAAAATAACTTGACATTTTGGCGCGCTGGGCTAGGGCGCGCTGCGTCGTTGCCAATTGCTTGTGTGGCTCGCCACATGGCGCAATTGGCGCCTAGCACCGCATCCCAATCCAGCGGCCAAAATGTCAAGTTATTTCGACACGACCCCTTAATTCCTCTACAATCGCGCCACCCCGCAACCGCCAACCACTTCCGTCCCGTGCTCAACGTCTTCATCCTCAACAACCGTCGCCTCAATCAACTGCAGGTTGATTCGATTGACGACCTGAAAAATTCAGACCCGATCTGGATTGATCTCGATTCGCCGACCGAAACCGAGCGCGATTGGATCCGCACCCTGTATGCGCTGGATCTGCCGTCCACCGACGAAATGGGCGACATCGAAGCCTCGGCGCGGTTCTTTGTGGGCGACAGCGGCGAGCTTAACCTGCGCTCGGATTTTTTGCTGGAGATTGACGACGATTCGCGCAACGTGTCGGTGGCCTTCATCCTCAAGGGCAACACCCTGTTCAGCCTGCACATGGAGGATCTGCCGGTGTTCCGGCTGGTGCGGATGCGCGCCCGCACCCGTCCCGGCTACATCGAGGATGCACGTGAGGTATTGCTCGACCTGTATGCCACCGACGCCGAGTACTCCGCCGATGCGCTCGAGGGCGTGTACGCCAAGCTGGAAAAAAATTTCCGCCTTTGTGCTCACCGAGAAAATGACCGACGCCGAGGCCGGCCGTGTCCTGGCGCGGGTGGCCAACGAGGAGGATCTGAACGGGCGCATCCGCCGCAACGTCATGGACACACGCCGCGCGGTATCGTTTTTGATGCGGCAGAAATTGCTCGACGGCGACCAGGTCGAGGAAGCGGGCCAGATTCTGCGCGACATCGATTCACTCGACGGCCACACCGCGTTTTTGTTCGACAAGATCAATTTCCTGATGGACGCCACGGTGGGTTTCATCAACATCAACCAGAACAAGATCATCAAGATTTTTTCGGTCGCTTCCGTGGCCATGCTGCCGCCCACGCTGATAGCCTCGATTTACGGCATGAATTTCAAGGGCTGGTTTCCGGAGCTCAATTGGGAATACGGCTATCCGCTTGCCATTGGCCTGATGATTGTTTCGGTGCTGGTGCCGTTTGCCTATTTCAAACGCAAGGGCTGGTTGAATTAAAAACTCGCCATTTGGCGCGCTGTTTCAGCCGATTTCGCCTCAAACACCCCGCCAATAAACAACTTTTCAATTCAAATTCAGAAAGTGCTGCCGGTAATATTTGAGTTCCTCAATCGACTCGTGAATATCCGCCAGCGCCTCGTGTTTGCCGTGTTTGACCATGCCGGACATGATCTGCGGCTTCCAGCGTTTGGCCAGCTCCTTGAGGGTGGAGACATCGAGGTTGCGGTAGTGGAAATAGTCTTCCAGCAGCGGCATGCCGCGCGCCATGAAGCGCCGGTCCTGACAGATGGAGTTGCCACACATGGGGGAGGTTTTTGCCGGCACATGCTCGCGCAAAAATTCAATCATCTGCCTCTCGGCCGCTTCCGCCGAGAGGGTGGAAGCCAGCACCTTGTCGATCAGGCCGGATTTTTTGTGGGTGGATTTGTTCCACGCGTCCATGCCGTCGAGCACAGTTTGCGGCTGGTGCACCACCAGCACCGGCGCTTCGGCGATGACGTTGAGCGTGGCATCGGTGACCACGATGGCGATTTCGATGATGGCGTCGGCTTCCGGCTTCAGGCCGGTCATTTCCATGTCGAGCCAAACGAGGTTGTTTTGATTCTGGGGCATGGCGGTAAAATGGTTGGGTTGAGGTAAACGCATTGTATGCGTTTACCGCCCCCCACCCCATTTCAGGCACACATGACCGCTGCCATTTTCACCAAACTGTTTTTGTTTTTCACCACCTTGAGTCTCGCCTTCGGCCTGTGGCTGACATGGCGGCACATCCGTCATGTCGAGACTGCACGCGGTCGGGTGCCGGCTGAATTTGCCGACAGCATCAGCCTGGAAGCCCACCAAAAAGCCGCCGACTACACCCTCGACAAACAGCGCCTGGGCATGGCGGAGGAAATATTCGGCGTGGTGGTGCTGCTGTTGCTCACCTTGGGCGGCGGTCTCGCGTGGCTGTATGCCAGCGCCGATCAATTGGTGTCTGGCGGAGTTTGGGTCGGCATTGTGTTTATCGTCGGACTTGCCATCATCACCGGCGTCATCGGGCTGCCGTTTGATCTGGTGCGCACCTTTGGCATCGAGGCCAAACATGGCTTCAACAAAACCACCGTCAAAACCTATGTGCTTGACATGCTCAAGGGCTGGCTGCTGGCGGCGGTGATTGGCTTGCCACTGCTGCTGGGTACATTCTGGCTGATGGAAAAAATGGGCGCGCTGTGGTGGCTGGTTGTGTGGCTGGCGTGGGTGGGATTTTCGTTGCTGATGATGATTGTTTACCCAACCTTCATCGCGCCCTTGTTCAACAAATTTTCACCACTTGATGATGCCGCTCTTAAAACACGCATTGAAGCCCTGCTCGGCAAATGCGGCTTCCAGTCCAAGGGCTTGTTTGTGATGGACGGCTCCAAACGTTCGGCACACGGCAATGCTTATTTCACCGGCTTTGGCCGCGCCAAGAAAATTGTTTTTTTCGACACCCTGATCGCGCGCCTGACCCCGGCCGAAATCGAAGCGGTGCTGGCGCACGAACTGGGGCATTTCAAACACAAACACATCGTCAAGCGCCTGGTCAGCACCTTCGCGGTGGCGCTGTTGGTGCTGGCGTTGATGGGCTGGGTGATCGACAAGCCGTGGTTTTATGATGGCCTCGGGCTGCAACAATCGGGCAAGGCACACGTCGCGGTCTCACTGGTGTTGTTTTTCACGGTGCTGCCGGTATTCACGTTCTGGATGACACCGCTGTCTTC
>JANPNJ010000189.1:0-1903 GCA_031427395.1 Burkholderiales bacterium | reverse complement strand
CGCACACATCGCGCCCGCCATCGCGGTCACGGTGGATTTGCCATTGGAGCCGGTTATGCCGATCACTTTGGGTCTCGTTCCGGTTATTTGGTTTTGCTGCCACGCAAAAAGCTCGATGTCCCCAACGAACTTTTTCCCCGCCGCGACGGCGCGCGCGACGGCCGCGTCACACGCGGGCCCCGCAACGGCCACGCCCGGGCTTGCAACAACGAGTTCGGCGTCGCCAAAGAGACGGTCGGTGAAAGCGCCGGTGACAACATCACATCCGAGTCCTCGCAATACATCGAGTCCGGGTGGTCGCTCGCGGCTGTCGGCGACTCGCACACGACCACCCAATCTTCCGAGGTGGCGGACGACGGCGACGCCGGTGTCACCCGCGCCAAGAACAAGTATGTTTTTGCCATGCCAGCTCCTCATCTCAACTTCAATGTTGAAAGTCCGAACAACACCAGCATCATGGTGATAATCCAAAACCTGACCACAACCTGGTTCTCTTTCCAGCCCTTCAATTCATAGTGGTGATGCAGCGGTGCCATGCGAAACACCCGTTTGCCGGTGAGCTTGAACGAGGCGACCTGGATCATCACCGACAGTGTTTCCACCACAAACACGCCGCCCATGATGATGAGCACGATTTCCTGGCGGCAGATCACCGCCACCAGACCGAGTGCGCCGCCAAGCGCGAGCGCGCCGACATCGCCCATGAACACTTCCGCCGGGTAGGCGTTGAACCACAGGAACGCCAAACCGGCACCGGCAATCGCGCCGCAAAATATCGCCAGCTCGCCCGCGCCGGCGATGTGCGGCACACCGAGGTAGGTGGAAAAAACCTTGTGGCCGGCGACATAGGCGAAGATGGCGAGCGCCGAAGCCACCATCACCGTGGGCATGATGGCGAGTCCGTCAAGACCATCGGTGAGATTCACCGCGTTGGAAAAGCCGACTACCACAAACCAGCCGAGGATGATGAAGCCCGCAGCACCCAGCGGGATGGCCACGGTTTTGAAAAACGGCACAATCAAATCGGTCTGCTGCGGCAAATTGGCACGGAACGCCAGATAGGACAGCGCGGTCGCGGCGATCACGGTCTGCCAAAAAAATTTGGTGCCGGCCGAAATGCCCTTGGAATTTTTATGCACGACCTTGCGGTAATCGTCTATCCAACCGATCACGCCAAACCCCACGGTGGTCACCAGGCAAGCCCACACATAACGATTGCTCAAATCCGCCCACAACAATGTCGTGACCACCACGGCGGTGAGAATCAGCGCGCCGCCCATGGTCGGTGTGCCGGCCTTGACCAGGTGGCTTTGCGGGCCGTCGTCGCGCACCGACTGGCCGATTTTCAGCGAGGTCAGCTTGCGGATCATCCAGGGGCCAATGACAAACGAAATCACCAGCGCGGTCATTGCCGCCATCACCGTGCGCAACGTGATGTAGCTGAAAACATTGAAGGCACGCACGTCTTTGCCCAGCCACTCAAACAGTTCCAGCAGCATCAGTGATTTCCCTTCCTGTAATCTGGCGCGATTTTTTCAACGACACGCTCCATCTTCATGAAGCGCGAGCCTTTGACCAATACTGTGGTGTCGTGGCTGATTTGGTTTTTCAGCGCGGCGATGAGCGCCTCGACCGACGCATGGTGGGAGGCGCCCGCGCCAAAAGCCGCGACATAATTTTTTGCACTCTCACCCACGGCATGGAGCGCATCAATGCCGGCCGCTTTTGCGGCGCGGCCGACCTCCGTGTGCATCGATTCGCTGTCGGCACCCAATTCCCCCATGTCACCCAGCACCAACAGGCGTTTGCCTTTTTTTGCCGCCAGCACGGCAATGGCCGCGCGCATGGAGTCGGGGTTGGCGTTGTAGGTGTCGTCGATCACGGTGCAGGATTCCAGTCCGGC
>JANPNJ010000188.1:0-1803 GCA_031427395.1 Burkholderiales bacterium | reverse complement strand
GACAGGTGATAAACCAAAGTGGTTTTACCGACTCCGCCTTTGTTATTGAAAAAAGTAAGTGTTGGAATGCTCATGGCAGACGTCTTCTGATCGTAGCCTGCACAAATCCTTGTTCAGTGTTGAACTCAACGCTTGGGTTGCCATTGTCGGCAAGTGCTTTGTTCGCTGTGCTGATGCCTACGCCAAAACGTTGAACATGGCCGAGGTTGCGCATAGCTTCAGCAAGATTGGGGTTTCGGTAATCGGTGATGCCAGGATTGCCAAAATTGCTTTTGTTTACGACACCGTAAGGTCCGCCCGGATTGGTTATTTCTATACGGTCTGAATACCAGTAGACCCGAATAGGACTATGGGTGCCAAGATAGAGTCTATGGAGCACAGCATTACGAAAAATTTGCTCTAACGCAATCTTGGGATATTGAAGAAAACGTTGCTCTTTTGCCGCAGTGGTGAGATCGACTGCAGTTTGGTTGTGAGCAGTGAATTTCGCTTCTGTGCCACGTATCAAGTCGTCAAGGTTGCCGTGTATGGGTGCGTCGTCCATGATCGGGTCAGTGATGTCTTTACCATCAATTCTGAGAAATTGCACATAGTCGCCAGGAACGGCATCGCTAGGCGACCATCCGAGGCAAAGCATTCCCAAAACCGTCGGGAATCCTCCTGCAGGATCACTGGTCATTTTCGTGCTGGCAAGTTGCTCCTCAGTCGTCCGTCCGTTGGCATCCAGGACATCGCGGGCTATCGCCTGGGGCAAATAGGTGGTTTTGAAATAGGCAAGGTTCAGATCAGAAATGCTTTGATGCGAAAGCACCTGGCAATCGTCTGGTTGCTCTTTATGCTTACGCTTGTCACTCAAGCGGCGCTCGTCCTCGCTGCTTGCTTTGCGGGTTGAGTTCCCTGGGCGCACCCAGATCCGCCCGTCAAACTTTACTGGCGTGGACACCGATGGGGCAACCTCGATGCGCAGTATGGCTTTGCCCGCATAAATTTGTTGTTTAACGACAAAACTCGGTAACGGAACTATTTTCCCCTCTCCTCGAATGTTAAGAACAGCACTTTCCAGCGCATCTGTGATTTCGAGCCCTGTAGCCGTACCGTCGTTGCTCACACCCAGAGCAATGATTCCAAGCTGCCCGGAGTCCGAAATATCGTTCGCAAAAGCACAGATCGTCTGGCATATCTTGTCTTTGTTGTCCTTGCTTGAGAAATCGGCTTTTCTTTCACAACGAAAGGACTCCCCTGATTGAATAAGAGCTGCAAAAGCATGGTCTAACTGTTGTGCATCCATCTCAAATCTCCACAGGTTTTCGCATGTGCCAATCCGTTGCCAATTGAAACCGATGCGCCGTGCCCAGCAACTGCGCTTCCCTGAAATAGTTGCCGATCAGCTGCAGGCCCACCGGCATGCCGTGCGCGCCGAAGCCCGCCGGCACGCTCATGCCGGGCAGGCCGGCCAGGCTGGATGACAGGGTGTAGATGTCGGCCAGGTAGTTGGCCACCGGGTCGTCTGATTTCTCGCCGAGCTTCCAGGCCACCGTGGGTGACACCGGGCCGGCGATGATGTCGCACTTCGTGAAGGCTTTCTGAAAGTCTTCGGCGATCAGGCGGCGGATCTTTTGCGCCTTCAGGTAGTAGGCGTCGTAGTAGCCGTGCGACAGCACGTAGGTGCCGATCATGATGCGGCGCGTCGCCTCGTCGCCAAAGCCTTCGGAGCGCGACTTGCGGTACATGTCGTTCAGATCGGTGTACTGCGCGGCGCGGTGACCATAGCGCACACCATCGAAGCGGCTCAGATTGCTGCTG
>JANPNJ010000187.1:0-2775 GCA_031427395.1 Burkholderiales bacterium | reverse complement strand
CGGGCTTGCAGCCGGGGGATCGCTGGTGTTTGTGTGTGGCGCGCTGGGAGCAGGCCTTTGTGGTCGGCAAAGCGCCCAAGGTGGTGTTGGAGGCCACCCACGAACGCGCGCTGGATGTGGTGTCACTGGAAGAGTTGCGCGCTTTCGCCGTCATTTAACCGAGATTTTCCATTAGGCGTCCCTTCGGGACTGTTTGCGTGCTGGCGGGCTATTTTTGGCGTATTTCCTGTTTCTTCCTCTCGAATAGCCCGCTATTCGTTCGTCAGTCAACAGAAAATCCACTCAAAAAGTAGCCTCGCCATCATCACAAACCCTAATGGAAAATCTCGGTTTAATTGCCAAACTCGCCTATTGGCGCGCGTTTTCAGGCAAAAATGTCTGAAAACGCCCGTGCAATAATGACTTTCACGTTGAGCAAAATACATCGCGGGTCATGGCGACAATTTTGACTACCCGCTTGTCTTCAATCCGGTAATAAGTCTTTTTGCCTTCGGCGCGCGAGACGATCATGGCGCTCGCCTTCAGTATCGCCAGATGCTGCGAGACATTGCCCTGGGTGGTGCCGACCGCCTCCACGATCTCCTGCACCATCATTTCGCCCGACGACAGCAGGCACAAAATCTTGATGCGCAGCGGATGTGACATGGCTTGCATGGCCATGGCGGCTTCTTCGATGTTCTGGGTCTTGCCGATGAGGTCGAATATGTCCCGGTTGGGGGGGGCGTTTTTTTTGGCTGGCATGGCTGAACTTTAGCGCATTAAAGTTATGTTGCACTGCAACTTTACTTATTATTAGATTTTGCTAATATTAGCCGAATCTAATGTTATGTGGTCGCCAGCGGCGGTCAAACGGACAATCAGGAGTCGATTGCAATATGTCTGAATATCAGCCAACCACCAACCCGCCAGGCCGCATCCTGCGCGCACCGGAAAATTTTCTGTCACCGGCGCAAATCGTCGAGGTGCAGGGTGGCCGCCGTGATTTTTTGCGCGGTGCGTTTGTGTCTGCCTTGGCCGCTACCACCGCCACCACCGCGGCCGCGAGCACCCTGAAGGGGGATCCAAACATCCTCAATCTGCCGGAACACTCCAAGGGGCTGGGGCAACCGGTTGCCGCAATCGGTTACGGCAGCCCCTCCAAATGGGAAAAAAATCTGCAACGCCGCGAAAGCCCTGGTCTGACGCGGGTGTCGGCGGCGTCGGTGTCATTTGCACCCTTGCAGGGGTTGTTCGGCATCATCACGCCCAGCGGTCTGCACTTCGAGCGCCACCACCAGGGCTGGTGGGACATAGATCCCTCGCAGCACCGTTTCATGATCAACGGCCTGGTGAAAAATCCCAAGGTCTATACGATGGATGACCTGATGCGCCTGCCGTCGGTGTCGCGCATGCATTTCATCGAATGTGGCGCCAATACCGCGATGGAGTGGGGCAATGTTGCGGTGCCGACGGTGCAGTACAGCCACGGCATGTTGAGTTGCTGTGAATTCACCGGGGTACCCTTGTCGGTGTTGCTGGAGGATTGCGGGTTTGACAAGGTGAAGGGCAAATACCTGCTGGCCGAAGGTGCCGACGGCTCGGGCATGACCCGCACCATCGCCATCGAGCGCGCGCTTGATGATTGTATTGTCGCCTATGCCATGAACGGCGAAATGCTGCGCCCGGAAAACGGCTACCCGTTGCGGCTGGTGGTGCCCGGCATCCAGGGCGTGAGCTGGGTGAAGTGGCTGCGGCGCATTGAAGTCGGCGACAAACCCTACGCCACCAAGGACGAAGTGCTGCACTATGTTGACCTGATGCCCGATGGCATGCTGCGCCAGTACACCGGCATCCAGGAATGCAAAAGCGTCATCACTACACCATCCGGCGGGCAGACCCTGCTAGACAAGGGCTTTTACAACGTCAGCGGCCTGGCGTGGTCCGGGCGCGGCAAAGTCAAGCGGGTGGATGTCTCGTTTGACGGAGGCAAAAACTGGAAAACCGCCCGGCTTGAGTCGCCCATACAAAGCAAATGCCTGACGCGCTTCAACATCGGCTGGAATTGGGATGGCGGCGACACGGTATTGCAAAGCCGCGCCATCGACGACACCGGCTATGTGCAGCCAAAAATCAACCAACTGCGCGCGGTGCGCGGCACCCGCTCGATTTACCACAACAACGCGATCCAAAGCTGGAAAGTCGCCGCCAGTGGTGAAGTGGCCAACGTGCAGGTGTATTGATGAAAACACCACTCTTTCTGCTGTTGGCCGCATTGGCACTGGCACTGCCGTTGCAGGCGCAGGACAAATTCCCCAGCGTCGGCCGCAGCGCCACACCGGACGAAATTGCCGCCTGGGACATTGATGTACGCGCCGATTTCACCGGCCTGCCCAAGGGGGCGGGCTCGGTAAAAAAAGGCCAGCAGGTGTGGGAGGCCAAGTGTGAGTCGTGCCACGGCGTATTTGGCGAATCCGGCGAGGTGTTCACGCCGATTGTCGGCGGCACCACCAAAAAAGACATCGAAAGCGGGCGGGTGGCCAATCTGGCGCGCGCGGATTATCCACAGCGCAGCTCGCTGATGAAACTTTTTGAATTGTCCACGCTGTGGGATTACATCAACCGCGCCATGCCGTGGAACGCGCCCAAATCGCTCTCGGTCGAGGAAGTGTATGCCGTGACGGCCTATATCCTGCATCTGGGCGACATTGTGTCAGCGGACTATGTGTTGTCGGACAAAAATATCGCTGATGTGCAAAAACGCCTGCCAAACCGCAATGGCGGCGTCAAATGGCTGCC
>JANPNJ010000186.1:0-1812 GCA_031427395.1 Burkholderiales bacterium | reverse complement strand
GCAGCAACATCTGCTCACACAGCCGGATTTGGCAACGAATTTGATGACTTTTTGCGAAAAATTCCTTAAAATTTAGGGCTTTGCGGCGCGCTGCTGTGTTCGCATGTCTGCCTCCCCCTGTTTTTCTCATCAAATTTGTCCCAAGGTAATGTCCCAATGAAAATCGCACAAGAACTCCGCGCCGGCAATGTCGTCATGATCGGCAAAGACCCGATGGTCGTGTTGAAAGCCGAATACAACAAATCCGGCCGCAGCTCGGCCGTGGTCAAAATGAAGTTGAAGAATCTGCTCTCCAACTCCGGCACCGAATCGGTGTACAAGGCCGACGACAAATTTGAAGTGGTGCAGCTCGAGAAAAAAGAATGCACCTATTCGTATTTCTCCGATCCCATGTATGTGTTCATGGACGGCGAATACAACCAGTTTGAGGTTGAGGCCGAAAACATGGGTGACGCACTGGTTTATCTCGACGACGGCCTCACCGCCGAAGTGGTTTTTTATGACGGTCGCGCCATTTCGGTGGAGTTGCCCAATTCCGTGGTGCGCGCCATCGAAACTGATCCGGCGGTGCGCGGCGACACATCCGGCAAGGTCATGAAGCCTGCCCGCATCCTGCCGACCAAACACGAAATCCTGGTGCCGCTGTTTTGTGAATCGGGTGACAAGATTGAAATCGACACCCGCACCAACGAATATCGCCGCCGGGTTTGATGGATTTTTTTCAGCATAAAAAGGCACGGGTTTTCCGTGCCTTTTTTGTTGGTGACCCCGTTCGATATGACAGTGCGCTTTGAATAACGCAAACATGAAACCCTCAAAAGCCACCACCGCATTTTCCACAAATTGCCGCGATTGCCCGCGCCTGGCGACATTTCTCGACGACACCCGCGCCACCTATCCGACTTATTTTTGCAAACCGGTGCCGGCATTCGGCACCGCCAAACCAAAACTGTTTATTGTCGGCCTCGCCCCCGGCATGCACGGCGCCAACCGCACCGGCAGGCCGTTCACCGGCGACCATGCGGGTGAGCTGCTCTATCGTACCTTGCATCATTTCGGCTTCGCCACCCAGCCCACCACCGTCGATGCCCATGGCGAACTCGACACACGCCTGCAACTTATTGATTGCCGCATCTCCAACGCGGTGAAGTGTTTGCCGCCGCAAAACAAACCCACGCCGCACGAAATCCGCACCTGCAACCGGCATCTCGCCGCCGAGCTCGCGGCGTTGCCAACAACAACCGCCATCCTCACGCTGGGCGGCATTGCCCACGAGGCGGTGTTGATGGCATTCGGACTGAAAAAAAGCGCCGCCAAATTCGGTCACGCCGCCGTGCATCCGTTGCCTGGCGGGCAGCGGCTCTTCAACAGCTACCATTGCTCCCGCTACAATACCAACACCCGCCGCCTCACCGAGGCCACATTCCATGATGTTTTTGATCTCATCAACAAACACTTGCACGGATGACCGCACCGCCCCCAATTGCCACCGCATCGTTTGACCCCAAGCCAATATTGCTGGCACTGCCGAATCTGCCGGGGGTGTACCGCATGAAAAACGCGGCAGGGGAGGTGATTTATGTGGGCAAGGCGCTGAACCTGAAAAAACGCGTGGCGTCGTATTTTGTGAAAAACCACGCCAGCCCGCGCACCGCCATGATGGTCGCGCAGGTCACCGCCATCGACACCACCATCACGGCGAGTGAATCCGAGGCGCTGATCCTGGAGAACAACCTCATCAAGGCGCTGATGCCGCGCTACAACGTGTTGTTCCGCGATGACAAAAGTTATCCGTACATCATGGTCACGGCC
>JANPNJ010000185.1:0-7890 GCA_031427395.1 Burkholderiales bacterium | reverse complement strand
ATCATAGCTACACGAATGTGCATTTTCACACAGTGTAGCGGATTTGCGACTGGTGGTGGTCGATAAAACCGCGCATACCCATCCCATGACTAGGGTATGGTCACTTTGTCAGGCACGCACACTTAAAAAAACACGACTTTTTTACGCCCACCCTTGATTGCCAACTGTCGCCGGAATGACGCTGACAAAAGCGTGGCCAGTAACCAGTAAACTGCGACACCCTACCCGCCATGCGCCAAATCGGCCATACCCTGATCGCGATATCTTACCCGAAATGCCTTACGACGTATCCTACCTGGCCAGGCGGGATAAGCTTGCGAGACCACTTGACCACTTGACGCAGCCCTATTCAATGATGCACAGCATCGCCCATGTTCACCCATAATCAGTAAACTTGCAACCCATCCGTTCCACCACGCCAAATCACGCCTTGAACCTTTCAGCCCCGCCACAGGACATTGAAGCCATTATCCTGGCCGGCGGATCGGGCACCCGGCTATGGCCATTGTCCCGCCAGGCTTTGCCAAAACAATTTGTGCCGTTATTGGGTGAACAAACCCTTCTCGAGGCCACGGTTTCCAGGCTGGCACCACTCGTTTTACCGCAGCGTGTCACCATTGTCACCAGCCAGTCGTCGGCAAACGGTGAAGCCATGGTACATCTGGCACCGTACGCAACATTGCTCGAACCCTGCCCGCGCGGCACCGCGCCGGCCATCGCCATCGCGGCGCTCAAATTTTTGTTGCAGGGACGCGACCCGGTGTTGGTGGTGCTGCCATCCGACCATATGATTGGTGATGTGCCTGGTTTTCAGGCAAACCTGCACACCGCAATACGTTGTGCCGCAGACAGTCAACACGACAATCTGGTCACTTTTGGCATTACTCCCACCCATCCTGACACAGGTTTTGGCTATATCAAAACGCAATCGAACGCACATGGTGAGACTGTCAATGTGCTTTCCTTCAAGGAAAAACCGGGTCTCGACACGGCCAGGAATTTTCTGGCCGATGGGGGATATTTCTGGAATTCCGGCATGTTTGTCTGGAAAGCCTCGGTAATCCACCAGGCCATTCGCATTTTTCTGCCTGATCTTCACGCCGTGCTGGAAGCCATGCGCCGGGCTGTCGAAGGCGGCGCGACCTTTGAATCCGCCGTGTCCGCCTGCTTTGGTGACGCCCCCGCCATCTCCATCGACCACGGCGTCCTTGAAAAACTCGCCATTGAATCGCATACCGACTCGAGTGCGCCGCGCCTGCGCCTGCAACTGGTGCCCGCCGACATCGGCTGGAGCGATGTCGGCTCGTGGGACGCGGTGTACGACATCAGCACCAAAGACCACAACCACAACGCCACCCTCGGCAACACCATTACCATCAACAGCAAAAACACCCTGGTGCATGGCGGCAAACGTTTGATCGCCACGGTGGGCGTGGAAGACCTGAATATCATCGACACCCCCGACGCCCTGCTCATCACCAAACGCGGCCAATCGCAACATGTGCGGGAAATTGTCGATGCATTAAAAGCGCGTGGCGGCAACGAACACATTGAACACCTGACGGTGCAGCGGCCCTGGGGTAGCTACACCGTGCTGGAAGTCGCGCCAGGTTTCAAGATCAAACGCATTGAGGTCAAACCCGGCGGGCGACTCAGCCTGCAAAGCCATGTGCATCGCAGCGAACACTGGGTGGTGGTGAGCGGCACCGCCACGGTCACCTGTGGCGAAACAGTCAGCAATCTCAAGGCCAACCAAAGCGCCTACATCCCGGCGGGCGAAAAACACCGGCTGGAAAATTTGGGCTCGGAGCCGGTGGCCATCATCGAGGTGCAAGTGGGCGGGTATCTGGGCGAGGATGACATCCAGCGCTACGAAGATGTCTAT
Organism: Burkholderiales bacterium; assembly: GCA_031427395.1. GTDB lineage: Bacteria > Pseudomonadota > Gammaproteobacteria > Burkholderiales > Usitatibacteraceae > UKL13-2. The sequence goes on along the minus strand of JANPNJ010000185.1, from coordinate 6,005 downwards.
GGGCGGAGCCAGCCAGCCTGAGACAAATCAGCATTTCGCTCGTGATAGAGTGGCAAATTCAGAATCCACCCTGCCCCCCCATGCGTATCACTGAATCGGAAAAAAACGCCATTTTGCTAGCGCTGCAACATGCCGACAAGGAGGCGGCGGTGTATCTCTTTGGTTCGCGCGTCGATGACAACGCCATGGGCGGGGACATAGACCTGCTGGTGGTGTCGCAAAAAATTGATCTGCTGGGCAAACTTGACGTATTGGCGGAGTTGCACCGCGCCCTTGGCGACCAAAAAATCGACTTGGCTGTTTTTCCTGACATAACAACGCCTTTTGCCCGAATGGCAGTCAGCAGCGGAGCACGGCTTTGAGCGAGGATCAGCGCCAATTGTTGCTGGCGGAAATGGCACACTTGCGGAAGGCTGCCGCGCACCTGCAGTTTTCGGTCAATCGTTGCGAACCACTCCTTGACAGACAAAACTGGGCGGCCGAAGAACTCGAGCGGCTTGAGTCGCTTTGCAGCCGATTTGCCCGCTTGGCAGATTTGCTTACCCAACGGGTGATGCGCCTGGTGGACTATATCGAACTGACCCCTGAAGGCAGCTTGCTGGATCGTATTTATCGTGCTGAAAAACGCGGCTGGGGATCAGAAGCTGGCCAACTCGTGCGCATCCGCGAATTGAGGAACGTCATCGCACATGAATATGCCGCGGAAAAAATGCCCGAGCTTTATGCGGCAACCGCTCTGCTCGCGCCACAATTGCTTGCGGCGATCCCAAAAGTAACGGCCTATTGCGAGCATCTGGCGGGCAAAACAAATCTGTAGCGCACCTCGGTAACTCGACCAAACAAAAACCCACTGATTGCGTCCCATCGGCAAGTGCGCTTGCATTGTACTCACAAATGGCGCACATTTTGATCGAGGAGTAGGAACAAAAAAATCTACGCGCCCTACGATTAATTGATATCGTGATATCATTCCACTCATTCCATTCAGTTCAGGAGATGTCTCGTGGCACAAGTCATCGTTCGCAACATTGAAGACGACGTTAAAGCCGTCCTTAAGCAACGCGCCAGCCGTCATGGCTGGAGCATGGAAGAAGAAGTTCGCCAGATTCTGCGCCGTGCCGTCAGTGACGAAGGCAGAGCCCGGCCAAAGCTCGGCTCGCTTATCGCTGCGCGTTTTGCCCACGCCGGCTTGACCGAACCCCTCCCTGAACTGCACGGACAAACCATCGAGCCGATGGGTCTGGGCACATGATCATTCTGGACACCAATGTCCTGTCGGCCCTGATGCAGCAGCAGCCCGATCGACAGGTCGTCGCTTGGCTGGACGACCAGCCCGCTGAATCGATCTGGATAAACAGCATCACGCTGTTTGAAGCGCGTTACGGTTTAGCCCTGCTCGTGTCAGGCCAGCGCAAAAATGTTCTGCAAGAACGCTTTGAGCAGCTTCTGCGGGATGATCTGGAGAACCGCGTGGCGCTGTTCGTTTCCAACGCAGCCCCGCAATCCGCACGACTGGCTGCTGATCGCTAAGCACGTGGCCGACCCGTTGACATACGCGACACCTTCATTGCCGGTATTGCCCTGGCACAACGCGCCACGCTTGCCACCCGTAACACGAGACACTTTGACGATTTATCCGTCCCCGTGGTCAATCCATGGGCAGACAGCGAATGAAGTCCCCCGCGCGGGGGAAAGAGTGGGGGTGATGCAGCCCTATTTCGCAAACATCACCAATAATTGCCGTCTCCCCGAATTTTAGGGCGTCTCCCCGAGTTTTAAGCCGTCTCCCCGGATTTAGTCCGGGGCCCAATTTGACTTTTCGTATCAACTAACATAGCTCCCTCCCCGGGTTTAGCCCGGGGCCTAATTTGAATTTCTCGCACCACCAACTGACCCTTTGAACAAAGACACAAAAACCAACATCGCCGGAAACCGAGGCCTAGCGGGCTCCGCCATCGTGTGCGCGCTACAAGCCGACGGCTACACCACATCATCACCCACACACGCTCCCTTCCCGCGCGGCGCAATCACAAACACGGAAGCGGTCGTCGCCATTGCCGCCACGTATATCAACGCGTACAATGCTAGCAATGACTGCAACGAGGAGACCCATGGCTGCACTGACTATTCGCAATATTGACGACAGCATCAAAGCTGGCCTCAGAGTGCGCGCCGCACAACATGGCCGCTCGATGGAAGACGAGGCACGTCGTATCTTGGCGCAGGCGCTTCGAGATACCGACGCGGAATCTGCTGATCGCGCACTGGGCACCCGCCTGCATGAGCACTTCGCGGGACTCGGCGACGTAACGATGCCGGCGCGACGCCCAGCGCGGGCCGCACCAGATTTTGTCGCGCCCAAAGCCAAACGCAAGTGATATTGCTCGACACCAACGTGCTCTCTGAAGTCCTGCGCACCAAGCCTGCGACGCAGGTCTTGGCGTGGATGGACAGTCTGCGTCCGGCGACAGCCTATGTTTGCAGCGTCACCGAGGCAGAGATGTTGCTCGGCGTGGCACTACTGCCTAACGGCAAACGCCGCAGCACATTGGCAACGCAGGTCGGGACGTTGTTCACCACGCATTTCCACCAGAGATGTTTGCCTTTCGACTCGCGAGCCGCCTCACATTACGCACAAATCGTCTCACACCGTCAGCGAATCGGCAGGCCGATTAGCACCGAAGACGCACAGATCGCTGCCATCGCAGTCAATCATGGCCACCGGCTGGCGACTCGCAACGTCGCCGATTTTGCCGATATTGAAGCATTGAGCATTGTCAATCCGTGGGACTTCAAGAAGTCTTAATGGGGTGGTCAGCATTCATGTGGGGGTAGTAGTTGACGCGAAAGATGATGCCGCTGCTGCTTCGTTCTATTGCCATTTTGGCTTTATTGATCTGCCTGGCCAGACTGACAGATTGCTCCTGCCCGCCACTGCATTTCGGACTCATTGAAAATGTCCAATGGTGACGGCGCTGAAAGGCGTGTTTGGTAGACATGGCAGGAACCGTCTCAATAACCGAGATGAGTGCAGTTATTTACGCTTGACGTTAAGGGCACTTCTATAAATTCCGTCATTCCCGCGAAGGCGGGAATCCAAGTTTTGCAAGTCATTGATGTACATAAAAATTAGATTCCCGCCTTCACGGGAATGACGGGAATTTTGAATTTATAGAAGTGCCCTTAAGTCAGTCGCCTAATTTGCGACTTTATTAATATTAATATCAATAAAGTTGCGACTTTTTGGATATTAATTTAATATTTCGACATGAAACGCTATTTGGATAACCTCGTCCTGACGGATCTCGCAAAAAAAGCCGTGGTTCTCACTGGGCCACGTCAGGTTGGCAAAACCACGCTGGGCAAGCACTTGATGAAATCGTTCAGCAATGCCCAATATTTGAATTGGGATGTTTTGACAGATCGTGTCGTATTGCAGCGCCAGTCATGGAGTCCTCGCGCCGGACTACTGGTGATGGATGAAATCCACAAGATGCCCAATTGGAAGGCGTGGCTCAAAGGCATGGCCGATGGCCGTTCGCCGGGTCAAGCCCTGCTGGTGACCGGCAGCGCCCGTATGGATACGTTTCGTCAAGCAGGCGACTCATTGGCCGGACGATATTTTTCATTTCGGCTGCATCCCATTTCGGTACGCGAGTGGTGCGATCACAAAGGTATCGATCCCGCTGCCGCACTCGATCATTTACTCGCGCGGGGCGGGTTTCCTGAACCCTGTCTGGCGAGCGATTTGACCCAGGCCGATCGATGGCGCAACCAATATTTCACTGACATCATCCGCGAGGATGTATTGGAGTTTTCGCGATTGCATGAAATCAACACGATGCGGCTATTTGTTGAACTGCTGCGCGAACGCGTTGGTTCACCTTTATCGCTGGCCTCGATTGCGCGGGATCTGGCAGTATCACCCGCGACATTGAAACGATATCTGGACATCTTGCAGGCCTTGTTCATTGTCTTCGCGGTACACCCATGGCACCGAAACATAGGGCGCGCCATTTTGCAGACGCCAAAGGTGTATTTTTTCGATACCGGATTAGTGCGGGGCGATCAAGGCGTGCACCTGGAAAACGCGGTGGCCGGCATGTTGTTGAAACAGGCCCACTTCATCGAAGACAGCACCGGCAAAGAAGCGCGGCTGCATTACATACGCACCAAGGATGGCGCGGAGGTGGACTTCGCACTCAGTGAAGAAGGACAACTGACGCAGTTGATCGAATGCAAACTTGGTGACAACAAACCGCACAAGTCCTTGGCACGATTTGCTGAACAGTTTTCCGGCACCCAAGCCGTGCAGCTTGTTTATGACCTGCGGCAGGAAGAGTACCGACATGGGATAGCGATCACAGACGCTGCAAAATGGCTGGCGACATTGGCGGTGTGACAATTGCGCGGCGTCCCGGCGCAGTTTGGACAGTGCCATAACACGCAGACTCAATTGCCATTGCTTTGCGTTTGCAACAGGCTAAAACTTGCATTGTACTCACAAATGGCGCACACTTTACTCCTTGACAATCAAGGAGTCTCTTATGGGAAACACAGCCGTCAAGGAAAGCCGCCTCAATATTCGCTGCGACAGCCACGCACGCGAATTGCTCGATAAGGCCGCGACCTATGCTCATGTCAGCGTTTCGGAGTTTGTCCTTTCGCACGCCCTCATCTCGGCAGAAAAAGTCGTGCAGGCGAACGAGAGCATTACGTTGAAGCCTGCGGATTTTCAGGCATTTCTGTCTGCGCTGGATACGCCACCGAAGCCCAATTCGGCATTGAAGAAGGCATTCAAGCAACACGCTGCACGGGTTGCTCGTTGACGATTTTCCAAATTCGTGCGTTGGACGGCGACATCGATACAGCTTCTTTTCGTTGCGGGCAACCCATTCTCGATGGGTACATCCACCGCTATGCGTCGCAAGATATCCGACGAAACGTCGCGCGGGTATTTGCCGCAACGCCGGAAAATGACCCACATCGACTGGCGGGGTTTTTTACGCTGAGTGCCGGCAGTGTGAGTTGCACCAATTTGCCGGCAACGCTGGCGAAGAAACTACCCCGCTATCCGGTGCCGGTGGCGCTTATCGGGCGGCATGCGGTCGCCAGCGACTTTCAGGGCAAAGGCGTGGGCTCGATCCTGCTGGCCGACGCGTGCCAGAAAGTCGAACGCGCGAGCGCAACACTGTCGGTGGTGGGGATAGTGGTTGACGCCAAAGATGATGCCGCTGCTTCGTTCTACCGGCATTTTGGCTTTATTGACCTGCCTGGCCAACCTGACAGATTGCTCCTGCCCGCCACTGCATTTCGGACTAATTGAAAATGTCCAATGGCCTGAGTTGTAGAAGTGGCAACCGCTAAACCTGCTCCCCCCACCCCCCCCCAAGAAATTGACACCACTCCCACATTTGTATCTAATCGACGTTCACCCATTGAACACCCACCCGCCCCGACCACAACGCCATGCCACCCACCATTGACCCGCCCATCGGTGAAACCCATTTTCAGCTCATGCGGCTGCTTGAAGCGCAGCCGGAATTAAGCCAGCGCGACCTCTCCCGCGAACTCGGCATGAGCCTGGGCAAGGTCAACTATTGCCTGAACGCGCTGGTGGACAAGGGCTTGCTGAAGGTGGGCAATTTTCGCAACAACAATAACAAACTCAGCTACGCCTACCTGCTCACGCCACACGGAATCAAAAGCAAGGCGCTGATCACGACGCATTTTTTGCAGCGCAAGATGGCGGAATATGAGTCGCTCAAAGCCGAGATCGCCCTGCTGCAACGCGAGATCGATGAAACCAGCAAAGGCAAACCCGCATGAGCGCCTGGTACGCGGTGATGTCGAAGCCGCGCCAAGAGGTGCTGGCCGAGGCCAACCTGATGAACCAGGGCTACCGGGTGTATTTGCCGCGCCTGGCCACACAGAGCCGCCGCGCGGGCCGATGGGTGGATACCGTCGAGCCTTTGTTTCCGCGCTATTTATTTGTATCGCCTAAA
>JANPNJ010000184.1:0-7606 GCA_031427395.1 Burkholderiales bacterium | reverse complement strand
GTTTTTTGATGCCGAGTATGTCGATGCAAAAACTCGACGTGAGTGCGGTGAGTGCGCCGTCAGCACTGGGGAACAGCGCTGAAATGAGTGCGATGAAAAATATTATCTGCACCCATTGCGGGAAAAAATTCATCACCACGGTGGGAAATATCTGGTCGCCGACCGCGCCGACTGCGTTGGCGGATGCGAACAAATACAGCAGGGCACCGAGCAACAAAAACAGCAGGTTCACCATCACCAGCACAATGCTGAACAACACCATGTTTTTTTGCGAATCGCGCAGGTTGGGCACGCTGATGTTTTTTTGCATCATCTCCTGGTCGAGTCCGGTCATGGCGATGGCGATGAACGCGCCGCCCAATATTTGTTTGAGCCAAAATCCGGGGGCGTTGACATCGGTGTTCCAGATTTTGGTGTAGGCGGTGTTGTCGATGCTGGCGGCGAGGGCGGCGGGGTTGAGGTTCAGCGCATCCATCAAAAACAGGATGCAAATCACCAGCCCGCCCAACATGCATGCGGTTTGCAGGGTGTCGGTGAAGACAATGGTTTTCACGCCACCTTGCCAGGTGTAGAGCCAGATCATCAGCAAGATGATGGCAGTGGTGAGCCAAAACGGAATGCCTGCCGCCGCACCGACCAACAAATGCAGCACATTCACCACCAGATACAGCCTGGCGGTGGCACCTAGGGTGCGCGACAGGATAAAAAACAGCGCGCCGGTCTTGTGCGCGGCCATGCCAAAGCGTTGATCGAGATAATCGTAGATGGATGTCAGTCGCAGACGGTAATACAGCGGCAGCAACACCGCGGCGATGGCCATGAAGCCGATCCAGTTGCCGATCACGACCTGCAAATAACCGAAGCCGTTGTTGCCGACCGTGCCGGGCACGCTGATGAAGGTCACGCCGGAAAGGGAGGTGCCCACCATGCCAAAGGCGACCAGCAACCAGTTGCTTTTGCGGTTGCCGATAAAAAACGCCTCATTGTCGGCGCGCCGCCCGGTGTACCAAGCCAGCCCGAGCAGCAGCAGAAAATAGGCGACGATAATGGCCAGCAAGGTGAGGTGGGCGTTGGCGGTCATGGGCTGTGTTGGATGATATGGGCGGAACGATTCTAGCCCATACGGGTCACAGGTATTGATTTGGTATGGTTCGCGCCGCTATGACAGTCGCGCGAGGCCGGTCATTTATACTGTTGCGGTGCTGCCTACTTTTGTGGTGCCTTCCCCCGGCAACGGGGGAAGGCGCCAAATTTTGACCACGAACAATGTTTTCAATCGCCCAACTCTCCCAAGCTGCTGCCATCGGCGATCTTCCGCGCATGGACGATGCAAAAACCGATTTGCGCGTCACACCACGCCGCCCCCTGCGGCCGCTGTGGCTGGGGCTGCTGTTGTCGGTGGTCATCCACATGCTGCTGGTTTGGCTCTTGCCCAAGCCGGCTGAAAAAATGGACGGCCCCGCCGCTTCCGGGCAGGGGCCGTTGCAGGTGACGATGTCCCCGCCGCGCGCGGATACCGCGCCACCGGTGGCGTCCGATGCTGCCACATTGGTTGTGCCACCACCCAGGGTGATGGCGGCGCAAAAACCTTCCACCGTGATGCCACCGGTATGGGTGGCACCTGAGCCACCAGAGCAGGTGGTGCGCAAGACGGAGTCCTTGGACGAGCGCAACGATTTCATGGCGATGCTCAATGCGCGGCGCGCGCAGCGGCAGGCGGCGGAGGATTTTTTTGCCAAACAAAATGCCGACGCGCGCAGCGGGGAACGCGAAATGAGCGACGCCGAAAAGGCCGAGGCCGCATTCAGGCGCAACACCCAGTCCCTCGGCCGCGGGCAGGACGGCACCAGCGGCGTTTTCCAGATTCAAAGCAAAGGCACACGCTTCGCCGCGTTTTCATTCCGTGGCTGGACCACCGACCGCGAACGCAGCAAATATGAATTGATTGAAGTTGATGCCGGCGCGGGCGGTGACGTGGAGGAGGCGATTGTGCGCAAAATGATCACGCTGATCCGCCAGCATTACCAGGCCAATTTCAATTGGGACTCACGTCGCTTGGGCCGGGTGGTGGTGCTGTCGGCGCGGCTGGAGGACAACGGCGGGCTGGAGGCGTTTTTGCTGCGGGAGTTTTTTTGAGGTTGGGGATTTTGCAACCGCCGATACGGGAGTCGGGGTTGCGAAAGGCATGCCTTTCGCCGACGAGCGCCGCAAGCCACTGCATGGGCTTGCGGGTTTGCGAAGCAAACGCAGATATACGCCAATCCACGCCGATAAAATCCTTGCAGCTTCACCTGTTTTGTTTGCGCATCCGCCAAGCCGCATACATACCCACCGCAAACAAACCCACAAAACAAATCAGCGACCAGACCTGCACCAGCACACCAAACACGAAATATTGATCGGCGCAGCCGCCGTTGGCGAAAAAATATTCGGGGAACCAATTGGCGGTGGGCAGGCTGTTGACAAATTCGCCAATCGGGTCGCGCTGGCACGACAGCATGGTGGCACCCTTGAGCATATGCCACGCGGCCAGCCCGATGCCGATGGCGGCAAGTGCGGCCACGCCGATGGCATAACCGATGCGTTGCTGCCACACGCCGACCAGTGCCGTCAGCCCAATCAGGATGTACACATAACGTTGCAGCACACACAGCGGGCAGGGTTGTTGTCTTTCCGGCCCGTACTGCAAAAACCAGGCAAAGGCGAGCAGGCCGAAACAGGCAACGGCGATGGCGGTGAGCAGCAGGCGCGGGGAAATCTTTTGCATGGGTTAGACCAACACCCGCAACTCACGCAGCAACACCGACAGCATCGCCAGGTCGCATTCGCGCGCCGCCTGCAAGTCCTGCATCACGTCTTGCATGCGTGCCAGCGCCTTGGTGTGATGTGTTTCCCACGCGGCGATGGCAACATCGGCATTGGTGGCCGCTGGCGAGAGTTTGAGCACGCTTTCGGTGAGCTGGCGTTGCAGATTGGCCATGTCATCACGCATGGCGGCGCGCGCCATGGCCTGCCAATGGCTGTCGGTCGGCAGTGTTGCCACTTGTGCCCCCACCCAGCGCAACGACAATTTTCCGACCAGGGAAAAATACACCGCCGCGGCGACGGCGACCGGGCGGTTCATCAGCGTCGAGGCTTCCACAATATCCAGCGCCGCATAGATGGCATCGCAGCGCGCCACGGCTGCGGCCACAGCGGCGGGTACCCCCAGCGTGGTCATGCCGGTGGTACTTGCCTGCAGCGCCGCATTGTCCTCGCTGGAGAGCAGAGCCGGCAATTGTGTTTCCACCGCACTGACACCGGCGGAAAAAAAATCCAGCACATCTTTGATGGGCATTGTCTCGGCGCGGCGGCGCAGGAACCACAGGGTGGCGCGCAACACCAGGCGGCCGATCTCAATTTGCATGGCGTTCTGGGTGGCGGCGGGCACGACGTTGTCCTGCCGGTCGATGTCAGTCCAGATGGCATTGACGCCGAAAATTTCGCGGGTCAACAAAAAGGCGCGGACAATCTCCGCGGCACCCGCGCCGGTTTCCTCGCGCATCCGGCTGATGAAGACACTGCCGGTGCGGTTGATGGTGCTGTTGGCGATTTCGGTGGCGATGATTTCGCGTTTGAGCGGGTGTCTGAACATCACTTCCCGGAAACGTATTTGCAGCGGCTCGGGAAAATAACCCACCAGCGCGGCGGAAACATACGGGTCATCCACCAGGTCGGACGCCAGCAATTCGTCATACAGCTCCATCTTGCTGTAGGCCAGCAGCACCGCGCGCTCCGGTGCGGTCAGCCCGGTTTTGCGCTCGCGGCGCAGGTTGATCTCGTCATCGTTGGGCAAATATTCCACGGCGCGGTTCAGCCGCCCGCGTTTTTCCAGGTGGCGCATGAAACGTGATTGGGCGTCGAGCAGTTTTTCGGCGCGCACACCGGACACCGACAGCGACTGGGTCTGGAAATAATTGTCCTTCAACACCAGTTCACCGACCTCATCGGTCATGCTGGCCAGCAAGGGTTCACGTTCGGCTGCCGTCAACAGTCCGGCGTCGATGGCCGCGCCCAGCAAAATCTTGATGTTGACTTCGTGATCCGAGCAGTCCACACCGGCGGAATTGTCGATGGCATCGGTCAAAATGCGCACGCCTGCCAGTGCCGCTTCCACCCTGCCAAGTTGCGTGACGCCAAGATTGCCGCCTTCGGCCACCACCTTGCAGCGCAGTTGGCTGCCATTGACGCGGATGGCGTCATTGGCCTTGTCGCCGACATCGCTGTTGGATTGGCCGCTCGCCTTGATGTAAGTGCCGATGCCGCCGTTGTAGAACAGGTCAACCGGCGCGCACAAAATGGCGCGCATCAGCTCACTCGGGGTCATGCTGTCGATGCTGGCATCGATGCCGAGTGCCGCCTTGATTGGCGCACTCAGCGGTATGGACTTGGCACCGCGGGCGAATACGCCGCCGCCTTGGGAGAGCAGTGCGGCGTTGTAATCCGCCCAGGACGAGCGCGGCAGCGCAAACAGGCGTTGGCGTTCCACAAAGCTGACTTCGGCATCTGGAGTCGGATCCAAAAATATGTGGCGGTGGTCAAACGCCGCCACCAATTGAATGTGGGGTGACAGCAACATGCCGTTGCCAAATACATCGCCCGACATGTCACCCACACCAGCCACCGCGAAGTCGGTGGTTTGGGTGTTGATGCCCATTTCACGGAAGTGGCGCTGGACGCTTTCCCATGCGCCGCGCGCGGTGATGCCCATTTTTTTGTGGTCATACCCGGCCGAGCCACCCGAGGCAAATGCGTCACCCAGCCAATGGCCGTATTCGGCGGAAATGGCGTTGGCATAATCAGAAAAGGTCGCGGTTCCCTTGTCCGCCGCCACCACCAGATACGGGTCGTCGGCATCGTGCCGCACCACGTCCTTCGGCGGCACGATCTGGCCCTTGTGCAGGTTGTCGGTGACATCGAGCAGGCCGCGCAGGAAATTCTGGTAACACGCGATACCTTCCTTCATGAAGGCTTCGCGCTCAGCAACCGGTGGTGCCGCTTTCAACACAAAGCCGCCCTTAGAGCCGACCGGCACAATCACCGCGTTTTTCACCATCTGCGCTTTCACCAGCCCCAGCACTTCGGTGCGGAAATCCTCGGGGCGATCCGACCAGCGCAGCCCGCCGCGCGCCACCTTGCCGCCGCGCAGATGGATGCCCTCAAAGCGCGGGCTGTAGACAAAAATTTCATAAAGCGGCCTGGGCTCCGGCAGTTCCGGCACCTTCGCCGACGCAAGCTTGATCGACAGATAAGTTTTTCGCTGGTAAAAATTGGTGCGCAGGCTCGCCTGGATCACCGCCAGAAAACGCCGCAGGATGCGGTCTTCGTCGGCGTTGTCCACTTCATCCAACTGCGCGGTGATGGCTGTGACGATTGCCGCGATGGCCGCATCACGCTTGGTTTCCCGCAGCGGATCAAAACGGCAGTGGAACAACGCCACCAATTCGCGCGTGAGCCGCGCATGGCCGGCCAGCGTTTGTTCGATGTAGGATTGGCTGAAGGTGAAGCCGGTTTGTTTCAGATATTTGGCGTAGGCACGCAGCACCAACACTTCATCACTGGCAAGCCCCGCGGCCAGGCAAAGCCGGTTGAAGCCGTCGTTGTCGATGGCTTTGGACCAGGCCTGCAATAATGTCCCTTCAAAATTGGTTTTGACACGGTCAAAGCCGATTTCGCCCAAGCTGTGCGTGAGGCCGTATTCATGGATGTGGATGGGCGGTGCGTCAACGCGTTCGATTTTGTGAGCGCGCTCGCTGGCAACCTTCACGCCCATGTTTTCCAGCATGGGCAGCGCGTTGGAAAGGGTGATCGGCGTGGCAACATGGTACGCGCGCAGGCGCAGCTTTGAAGGGTCGGCAGTATCGGCATACAAGGTCACCACCAGCGGTTTGGCGACCGATAATTGTCGCGTGGCGGTGAAGTCATCGATGGCCTGGTCAATGCCGGTTTCGTCGCGGTAGGCGGCGGGGAAGGGCAGCACAAATTCCCGCCGCGCCGCATTGGCGGAGGCCTCCCCCAGTTTTTCCGATGCGCGGGCAAACACGCCTTCTTCCCAGCGCCGCGTCAGGGCAATCACCTGTTCTTCCAACACTTTGCTGTCGGTCATGGCGCTGGCGGCGGGGCTGGTGCGCACCAGCATGTGAATGCGTGCCAGCACCGATTCGGACAATTGCACGTTGAATTCGACTGTGCTGCCGCCCAACGCGCGTTTCAGCAATTCCTGCAACTTCACCCGGATGTCGGTGTTGTAGTCTTCGCGCGGCAGGTAGATGAGGCACGAATAAAACCGCGCAAACAAGTCGCGGCGCATAAATAGCCGGGTGCGCGCGCGTTCGCCCAGATGCAGAATGCCGATGGCCGTGTCAAACAATTCATCGTCACCGACCTGGAACAATTCATCACGCGGGTAGCCATTCAGAATGGTGATGAGATTTTTGCCGGCGTGGCTGGCTGCCGGGTAGCCGGCGCGCGCCATGACCCTGGCGATTTTTTGCCTGAGCAGGGGAATGTCGGCCGGGTCGCTGTGATAACTGCTGGAGGTGTACAAGCCGATGAAGCGGCGCTCGCCGGTCACCCGGCCGTCGGCGTCAAATTGCTTGATGCCGATATAGTCCAGATACCCCGGACGATGCACGGTGGCGCGCGAATTGGCTTTGGTCAACACCAAAAGGCGTGGCTCACGCGCGAGTTTGCGCAGGTTTTCCGGCAGCTCATTAAAGCTCGCCGACACGCCGCCAAGTTTGGGTTCACGCAATACCCCCAGCCCCGAGCCCGGCACAATTTTCAGGACATCGGCACCATTGACCACCGCCAACTCATAATCGCGGCTGCCGAGAAACGTGAAATGGCTGTCGGCGACCCAGGCCAGAAACGCGCGCGCCTCGTCCCATTCGGCGCGCGGCACCACTTTCAGCGCACCGTCAGCATGATCGAGCGCGGTTGATGCCTGGGCTCGCATGTTCGGCCAGTCTGCCACCGCCGCGCGCACATCACCCAACACCGCCGCAAGGCCGTCACCCAACGTCTTGATGCGCGCCGGGTCGGTGATGCGTTCGATTTCAATGTGTATCCACGACTCGAGTTTTTTGCCGGCACCAGGCAATTGCATGGTGTGGAGGATGCCGTGCGCATCGCGCGTGACCTCAAACAGCGGATGGGCGATTTGCCTGATGGCAATGCCCTGACGGTTGATTTCCATGGCAATCGAATCAACCAGAAACGGCATGTCGTCATTGATGAATTCGACAACAGTCACCGCCTCTTCCCAGCCGTGTTGCGCTTGATTGGGGGAAAATATTTGCAGCTTCGGCGCGCCGCTGTGGAATTCGCGGCCAAAGGCCAGGTGGTTCAGAAAAAGGGCTGCCCAGGTTTTGGCGTGGCGTGCCAGCAGATCAACTTCATCCAGATCGGCGACATAGCGGGAAATGGCTGCCTCGGCAAGCCGGCGGTCGGGTGGGGCGGCGAGAGCCTGGAGATGTTGTTTGATTTCAGCCAACGCCGCGGTGGCGGCTTGTTTGCGTGCTTCGCTTGTGGCGGACATAACGCGGTCTTTATGAATCAACGATGC
>JANPNJ010000183.1:0-3323 GCA_031427395.1 Burkholderiales bacterium | reverse complement strand
GATGCGCCCGGCGTGACTTTCGACGCGCGATCACTAGCTTAAGCGCGCTATTTTAGCGCAGTCGGTCAAGACTTGAAAAATCCTGTCATTGATTCAGAAAACGGGCATCAGCCTGCATTCGCCGTGCCACACCAGTGGATGTGCTGAAATTGCGGCGGTCACAACGTGTGGTCCCCATCCGGCGGCAAGGGCGACTCCGCCCCCCCTTCGTTTGCCGCCATCCCCTCCAATGGTGAGCCGGCAATCACATAGGCATCATTTGCCCACGCCCCCAAATCGATTAATTTGCAGCGTTTGCCGCAAAACGGCCGATAGGCGTTTTCACTGTGGTACGCCGACAAATTGCCGCATTGCGGACAGCGCACCAGTTTGACCGTGGCGGCAACAGGTTCAATCACGTTTTATCCTCTGCGCGCAGCGCTTATAAATTGCAATAAGCCAATTCAAATTCGACATCATGCTCATATACCTTGGTGCGTTGCACACTGCCAGGCAGAATAAACCGGATATTCAACGCATATTTGTTGGCACTGATTTCCGGCACGCTCGGCAAGTCGCCGACGACACTTAGTCTGAGCATATGGGCGGCGCGCTCCATGGGCATTTGCTGGAAAACACCGCCATAGGCAATGAGCGGTAAAGTCTTGCCGCTTTCGCGCAACACCCGCAGGACAATGCGCAGCCCCACGCCGATGCCGGCAATCGGCTCCAGCCATGCACGCAAATCCCGGCGGCGCTCGTCATCCGGGCGGTGCAGCCAATGATGATAGGAAGGCAGATCAAACTCACACGTGCCGCCCGGAATCGAGGCGCGCTGTTTGATGGTCATCAGCCATTCGTTTTCACGCAGTGACTGTCCGGTCTTTCCCGACGACGCAAGCAAAGTGGCGAACGCCGTCTCGATTTCTTCAATCACGATGTCCAGTTTTTCGATGGAAATTGCCGGATTGTCGCGCAATGCCTCCAGAAACAAGCGTTGTCGATCCAATTCCTGCAGGAGGTCCGACTTCAAATCACCGCGACTGGATACCTCCAGGATCTCAAAAATGCCGATCAATGCGGCCTGATGATCAACCGGCAATTCCTTCGCACAAAAATAGGCGACCCGATCGTACAGGTCTTCGAGCCGAAGCAGCGTGCGAATGCGCTCGTTCAGGGGATATTCGTAGGTAATCACGGCCGGATAAGGGAATTAGCCGACCAGCGTGCCCGGGCGACTCGCCGCCATTGTGAACCAACGCCGCATGGTTCGCAAATATTGCTCATGCCGGCTTGCCTGCGCTGCCAGAGCCATCGAGAAAAAGCCGGTGCAGGCGACTGGCTTGGGGTTCCAGCAGCCCGACATCGCCGTCATTGTGAATCACGTGGTCAGCCAATTGCAGCCGTATCAGGCGCGGAACCTGTGAGCGGATGATTTTTTCAATTTCAGCGACCCCCAGCCCGGAACGTTTGCCCACGCGCACGACCTGGGCGGCATGGCTGCAATCAATGTTCAGTGTGCGCCATAAAATACCCCGGTACGCACGGCTTTCAAACAACAGCGGAATCACCAGAATGGCATAGGGGTGGCTTTGTTCCAACGCCGCCAGCTCTGCCTGGGACTGTTGGCGTATCAGCGGGTGCAAAATGGCCTCCAGCTTCTGCCGGGCGGACGGGTCATTAAAAGCCAGCGCACGCATTTTGTCGCGCCTTAATTCACCGCCATCTCCAAGCATTTCCGCTCCAAACGCCGCGCCTATTGGGGAGTTTGCCTTTCCACCCACTGCGGTAAGCTGGCGGGCGATAAGGTCAGTGTCCACCACCGGCACTCCTAGCGAAGCAAAGAGGACGCTCGTCTCCGACTTGCCCGACCCAATGCCACCGGTCAGCCCGACGATTTTCACGCGCGCGCCCTCACGACCGACCTCATGTCCGTCCCAATGCCCAGTACCAGCGATTGATTTCGCCGCCCCACACCAGCGCAATAAATCCGGCCGCCGCCAGATAGGGGCCGAACGGAATCTTGGCGCCCTTTTCCCGACCATAAATGACAATGCCAATGATGCCCACCACCGCACCCACTGCGGCGGAAAGCAAAATCACCTGCCCCAGCATTTGCCAGCCCAGCCAGGCGCCGATGGCGGCCAACAACTTGAAGTCGCCATAACCCATGCCCTCCTTGCCGGTGGCGAGTTTGAACAACCAATACACCAACCAGAGCGACAGATAACCGGCGACCGCGCCCCACAGCGCCGATGGCAGGGAGGTGAAGGTCCCCGCAACATTGACCAACAGCCCGGCCCACAGCAGCGGCAGGGTGATGTCGTCGGGCAAAAACGTGGTATCGGCATCAATAAAGGTCAGGGCAATGAGCGCCCAGGTAAAACCAATGGCAGCAGCAGCGGCAAAGCTCACACCGAATTTCCACGCCAGAAAAGCCGTCAACAAGCCGGTCAACGCTTCGATGACTGGATAACGCGGGCTGATTTTTGTCTTGCAGGCCGAACACTTGCCGCCGAGAAAAACATAACTGATGACGGGGATATTTTCCAGCGCCGTGATTTTATGTCCGCAAGACGGACAACCCGAACGCGGCACCACCAGGTTGTATTTCGGCGCGGGCGCGGCCTGGGCGGCGAGGGCGGCTTTTTCCGCCTCCTCAGGGTGCAAAAATTCCATGCACTGCTGTTTCCAGTCGGCTTCCATCATTTTCGGCAGGCGGTGAATCACCACATTCAGGAAGCTGCCGACCATCATCCCAATAATGGCCAGGGTGGTGATGTAAAACCAAACATTGGCGCGAAACGCGTCGACGATATCCATGTTTTTATTGTTCTTGAACAAAGGCGGTGTGTCGGTTCAGGCGCATTGCTTCGCCGACACACCGGATTGCGGTTTTGACCGGAGGTTTAGACAACCTGGCCCATTTTGAAGATCGGCAAATACATGGCAATCACCAGACCGCCGATAATCACACCCAGCACGGCCATGATGAGCGGCTCCATCAAACTCGACAGCGCATCGACCGCGTCATCGACTTCGCGCTCAAAAAAATCGGCAACCTTGCTTAACATGCTGTCCAATGCGCCGGACTCCTCGCCAATGGCGCACATCTGCAAAACCATGTTCGGAAACACGCCGGAATTTTGCATCGACACGGTCAAGCTCGAACCGGTCGATACCTCGGCCTGGATCTTTTTGGTGGCCATCATGTAAACGCGGTTGCCGGAGGCACCGGCCACCGAATCGAGCGCCTCGACCAGCGGCACGCCGGCGGCGAACATGGTGGACAAGGTGCGCGTCCAGCGGGCGATGGTGGCCTTGCGCACCAGTTCGCCCACCAC
>JANPNJ010000182.1:0-4482 GCA_031427395.1 Burkholderiales bacterium | reverse complement strand
GCCGCCTGCGCAGGGCGGGCGTTGCGTCGCCAGTTGTCCGCGCGCTCGGGCCAGACCATCCAGGTTTGTTGGTGCGGCGTCCATTCGGCCGGCATGAAAAAACCGTCGTCACGCGGTGTGGTTGTCATTGTTGTCTGTGTTATGTGGCACGTTCACCCATGAACACGGGAGAAGTAAAAAAATCGTCATACCGGCGAAAGCCGGTATCCAGCAACATCAAAAATCCATTCGTCATTGTCATTCGTCATTCGTTATACACCGCTGGATTCCGGCTTTCGCCGGAAAGACGGCCTGTTCAGTAACTCTCTAATTATTGGTGCAAACTCGCCATCTGGCGCGCGTTTCCAGAATATTTTGCCTGAAACCGCCCGTCCAATGGCGCTTTCCATAAAAAAACGCTTCATGCCATCCGACATGAAGCGTCCACATCCACACTCTTTGCAACAATGTTATTTGTCAGCTTTCTTCGGACGATTTTCCATCATGCATTTTTTGCGCTCTTCGCCTTCCGGCTTGGCTTTGCAGGTTTCGATCATTTTGTTGTGCGCCTCGCAGCGGTCTTTCATGTCGGCGGGGGCTTTGGCGCAGTCACGCGCTTTCATCATGTCGTGGTGCGGTTTTTTGTGTTCGCCAGCCTGGCCGGGGTCGGCAAATGCCATGGCGCTGGTGAGGCCAAGGGCCAGGGCGGCAACTATCGATGCAACTTTTTTCATGGGAAATTCCTCTTTAATCGAGTTAAAAGGCGGGTTCAAACTGCAAAAAAATGATACGCCACCACCATGCGGGTAATGGGAAAGAGTTGTAACAGCATTTGTAGTGGAAAATAGCAGACCTTCCCCATTTGAAAACGTTCCGCTTCATGCCGCTTATCCATTGCAAGTCCCTGCATCTCGCCTTTGGTGACGTTGCCCTGCTAGACCACGTAGATTTCACTGTTGACAGCTTTGAGCGCATCGCCCTCATTGGCCGCAATGGCGCGGGCAAATCCAGTTTGTTGCGATTGTTGATCGGCGATGCCGCGCCCGACGACGGCGAAGTGGTGCGCGAAAAAGGTGTGCGCGTGGCCTCGGTTGAACAGGAACCGTCATTTGCCAATGGGGCGACGGTGGGCAGCGCGGTTGAGAGCGGACTGGCGGACGACCCGCATGATGACGAATCGTGGCGTCATGCCGGGCGGGTGACGGAAGTGATTTCGCGGCTGGGACTGAATGCCGATGCCACCATCGAGAGCCTGTCAGGTGGCATGAAAAAACGCGTGGCGCTGGGGCGCGCGCTGGTGAGCGAGCCTGCCCTGCTGCTGCTCGATGAGCCGACCAACCATCTCGATTTTGACGGCATCGCCTGGCTGGAGGAAACACTCAAAGGCTTTGACGGCGCGGTGATCGCCATCAGCCACGACCGGCGCTTTCTGGAGACCTTCGCCACCCGCATTGTCGAGCTCGACCGCGGCCAACTGTTCAGCTACCCCGGCTCGTTCGCCGAGTACCAGCGCCGCAAGGCCGAAATGATGAACGCCGAATCACTCGCCAACGCGCGCTTCGACAAGCTGCTGAAGGAAGAGGAAGTGTGGATCCGCAAAGGCGTGGAAGCACGCCGCACCCGCAACGAAGGCCGGGTGAGGCGCCTCGAGGAATTGCGCCGGGTACGCAACGCCCGCCGCGATGTGTTGGGCAAGGTCAATCTCACCCTCGACGCGGGTGAACGCTCCGGCAAGATTGTCGCCGAATTGAAAAACGTGTCGAAATCGTTTGGCGACAATGTCATCATCCGTGATTTTTCGGCGATATTGCAGCGTGGCGACCGCATCGGTTTGATCGGCCCCAACGGTGCGGGCAAAACCACCCTCATCAAATTGATGTTGGCCGATTTGCAACCTGATGTCGGCACCATCAAGCGCGGCACCCAATTGCAGGTGGCCTACTTCGACCAATTCCGCGAGGCGCTCGACGACAACGCCAGCCTGGCGGATGTCATTTCGCCCGGCTCGGAATTTGTCGAAATCAATGGTGCGCGCAAACATGTGATTTCGTACCTTGGCGATTTTTTGTTTCCGCCGCAACGCGCCCGCGCCAAGGTGAAATCACTCTCCGGCGGCGAGCGCAATCGCCTGCTGCTGGCGCGTTTGTTCGCCAAGCCCGCCAATGTGCTGGTGCTGGACGAACCCACCAACGACCTCGATATCGAAACACTCGAATTGCTGGAGTCGATGTTGCAGGAATACGCGGGCACGGTGATTCTTGTCAGCCACGACCGTGCGTTTCTGGATAACGTCGTCACGCAGGTGTTTGCGTTTGAAGGCGGCGGCAAAATCCAGGAATACGTCGGCGGCTATGCCGAATGGCAAAGTCAGCGCCAGGCAAGCGTTTTGAGCCCTAACACCGTGAAAAACACCGTCAATGCCGGCTTTTCAACTTCCGGGCAGATTGTTCGCAAAACCAAAATGAGCTTTGGCGAGACCCGCGAATTGGATGCCCTGCCCGCAAAAATCCAATCGCTGGAAAAAGAACAGGCCACGCTGCAAGCCAAACTTGCCGAGGGCAGCATCTATGTGAACACGCCGGATGAAGCAAAATTTGTGGTGGTGCGGCTGGAGGCCATTGCCGGCGAAATTGACGCGGCGATGGTACGTTGGGAGGCACTGGAATTGAAGCGGGGGTGACAGATGCGGGTGAGGAGGTGAGGAGGTGAGGAGGTGAGTGAGGTGAGGAAACGCATACCACTGCGCCGTTTTTGACCTTCCCCGGCGTAAGGTCGGGGCCCAATTTTGCAACGCCACCACACATACAACTTAGACCCCGGCCTACGCCGGGGAAGGTCAAGTGCGTACCAATGCGCTGACCTCCTCACCTCCTCACCTCCTCACCTCCTCACCTCCTCACTCCCTCACCTCCTCACTTCCTCACCTCACCCACATCCCCCATACCAAACCACCCCTTCCGCCGCTCCTCATCCAGCCGCGCCTCCAGGTATTCCCACAGCGCCGGACAGCCATCCCGGATTTGCGCGGAAATACGCGCAACCACCCGCGCATGGCTGATGCCGTTCTCGCGCCAGCTCTGACCGGCGTTGGCGAGATTGAGCAACACCGGCATGGCGCGGTCGGCGGCGTTGGCAAAACGCGCCTCATCGGTTTCACCATCCTCGAATTCCTGCCACAGCGCCATGTAGCGCACGGCATGGGTGTCCGGCAACAAACCAAAAATACGCTGCACCGCCAGCCGCTCCGCCGCCTTGCGTTCGGCCAAGCCCTCGTCCTGATAAACAATCGTGTCGCCGGTGTCGATCTCGCCGATGTCGTGTACCAGCAGCATGCCTATCACACGGTCAATGTCCACTGGCACATGGGCGTAATGCACCAGTGACGACGCCAGCAGCGCGATCTGCCAACTGTGCTCGGCCGAGTTTTCATAACGATCCTCCCCCAACACACGGGTCTTGCGGGTAACGGTTTTGAGCTTGTCGAGCTCGATCACAAAATCAATCACTTGTTGCATGTCTCGCTTTCGGTGTGGGTGGTGGCATCAGGCATTTTCTGTCCAGTCAAATTCCATCTGCCGCGCGGTGCGCACGGCCAATTCGCGCCCGGCGATTTTTTCCACCAGATGCAACGACATGTCAATGCCCGCAGAAATGCCGGCCGAGGTCACCAGCCTGCCCGCGTCCACCCAGCGCACATTTTTTTGCACTGTCACCGCGGGAAAATCGCGGGCCATGTCGTCCGCGTCCTCCCAATGGGTGGTCGCGCACTTGCCGTCAAGCAGCCCGGCGCGGGCCAGCAAAAAAGCACCTGTGCAGACGGATGCCGTCAGCGTGCTGGCCGCCGCCGTCGCGGTGATCCATTCCATCACCGCCGGGCGCGCCAACTCCGCATCCACCACGCCGCCGGGAATGACAAGCACATCAATCGGCGGATGTTGCCAAAACGCATGGTCGGGCAACACGCGGAGCCCCGCCCTGGCGCGCAGCACCGCCGTGCCGGCACCGACCGTGAAAACCTTGAACAATGGCGGCGACGCGGGGTCAAGGCGCGCGCGCACCCTGGACGCTGTGGTGAACACTTCAAAAGGCCCGGCGAAATCGAGCACCTCGACTTCATCAAAAACAAAAATGCCGACGTTGTGGGTCATGGGTCTTCGGTTGGGGAAAAAACAAACAGCGTTATGCTACATTCACCACACTTTAACAAGCCGGGGCAGCCATGTCATTCACCACCCTCGAAACCTCCCTCACCGGCCACATCGCCCGCATCACACTCAACCGCCCCGACAAGGCCAACGCGATGAACGCGCCCATGTGGCAGGAAATCCGCGCGGCGATGGATTGGGCAGACAAAACGCCCGAAGCACGGGTGGTGATCCTGTCCGGCAACGGCGCGAATTTTTGCTCGGGCATTGATCTCAACATGATGATGGCGCTGGGCAAACAAATCGAGGATGCGTGCGAGGCGCGGATGCGGGAAAAATTGCGCAACATCATTCTCGA
>JANPNJ010000181.1:0-13060 GCA_031427395.1 Burkholderiales bacterium | reverse complement strand
CCAACGCGCTGCGCTCGATTGTGCGCCAGGATCCCGATGTCATCATGATCGGCGAGATCCGTGATCTGGAAACCGCGCAGATCGCCGTGCAGTCCGCCCTCACCGGCCATCTGGTGCTCTCGACCATCCACACCAATGACGCCGCCTCCACCATCAATCGCCTGCTCGACATGGGGGTAGAGGATTATTTGTTGACCTCCACTGTGGTCGGCATCCAGGCGCAGCGGCTGGTGCGCCGCCTGGGCGGGCATTGTAAAACGCCCTACCAGCCGGTGGCCGAAGTGGTCGAGCAGATGGGTCTGCGGCGTTATGCCAACAACCAGCCGGTGACGTTGCACCACGCCAAGGGCTGCGCGCACTGCGGGCACACCGGCTACTTCGGCCGCGAATGCATCATGGAGGTGCTGCCGATCACCGACGCGTTGCGCAGCCTGGTGATGCAGCACGCCACGGCTTCCGAGCTGCGTGCCGCTGCCGTGGCACAAGGCATGGAGACCATCTACGAAAACGGCCTGAAAAAAGCGGTCGCGGGCGTCACCACCATCGAAGAAGTGTTGCGGGTGACGCGTGAAGACTAGCCGGCCGGCATGATCTAAATGCCGCTATACCAATACAAGGCCGTCACTCCCGGCGGTGAGACACAAGAGGGTGTGCTCGATGCCGCCACCCACGCGGCCATCATTGCGCACATCAAGTCACTCGGCCTGATTCCCATCCGTGCGACAGAGGTGGGGGCGGCGGTTGCCGAACAAAGCAGTTCGCCTCCCGCGCGCACCCTGTTTCAATCATCGCGCGCGCGTCACTCGCGTAACATCTCGCAGGACGATCTGGCCATCATCACGCGTGAATTGGCGACCCTGCTCAAAGCCGGCCTGCCGCTGGATCGCAGCCTCGAAATTTTGATCAACCTCGGCGAGCACGATGGCTTGCGCGGTGTGTTGCAGGCCATCCGCAATGAAGTGCGCGGCGGTGCGGCCTTGTCCAAAGCATTGGATCAACACCGCGATGTGTTCTCGCGTTTTTATATCAACATGGTCAAGGCCGGCGAGGCGGGCGGTGCCCTCGGTGGCGTGCTGCTACGGCTGGCCGACTACATGGAGCGCGCCAAGGAGTTGCGCGACACGGTGGTGTCGTCACTCATTTACCCGGTGATTTTGCTGCTGGTGGCAGGGCTGTCGATGTCGATATTGTTGATGTTTGTGGTGCCGCAGTTCAAACAAATATTTGACCAGGCCGGCAAGACCCTGCCGCTCATCACCGATATTGTGCTGACGGTTGGATTGTTTTTGCGCGGCAGTTGGCCGATTGTGCTGGCCGCCTTGCTGCTGGTGGTGTGGCTGCTGAAGCGTTCATGGGCGCATCCCGTGTCACGCGCCGCTTGGGATCGACGGATTTTGTCTTGGCCGGTTGCCGGACCCCTGGCGGCCAAGGTGGAAATGGCCAAATTTTCCCGCTCGCTCGCCACTCTCCTGCAAAACGGTGTGCCGTTGTTGGCAGGATTGTCGATATTAAAAGACACCCTGGGGAACGCGGTCTATCGTGGCGCGGTCGAAGTGGTGTCGCGCGAGCTGAAGGAAGGCCGTGGCATGGCCAAGCCGATGATGGAAACCGGCGTGTTTCCCAAACTCGCGGTGCAAATGATTGCGGTGGGCGAGGAGACCGGCCGGCTGGAGGAAATGCTGATGCAAGTGGCCGATGTTTATGACCGCGAAGTCGCCACCGCCATCAAACGCGCGCTGGCGCTGCTGCAGCCGGTGATGATCATCGGTTTGGCGGTGATGATCGGGTTGATTATTTTTGCGATATTGAGCCCGATGTTTGACATGATGGATTTGCCGTTTTAGGTTTGGTTTTTTAACCGCCGATGAACGCCGATAAAGCGCCGATAAGACCTAACCCAAGACTTGTTTTTTGTTTTCGCATTTATCGGCGCTTTTATCGGCGCACATCGGCGTCCATCGGCGGTTAAAAAATTTCCGAAACAAATCACAGACCAACGCACGAGGAAACAATGAAAACGAATTTCGCCGCCCTCCAAAAATTCTCTCCCACCAGAAAATCCGCGCACGGTTTTTCACTGATGGAAATCATCATTGTGGTGACCATCATCGGCTTGATCGCGGCGTGGGCGGCGACCAATATTTTTGGCAAGCAGGAGCAGGCACAGGCGCGCATTGCCAAGGCAAAGTTGACCAGCATGTCCGGGCCGCTCGACTTGTACAAGCTTGACACCGGACGGTATCCGAGCACGCAGGAGGGATTGAACGCGCTCCTGGCCAACCCCGGCAATGTCTCGAACTGGAACGGGCCGTATGTCAAAAACGCGGATGAGTTGAAAGACCCGTGGCGCAATGATTTACGCTACAAGTCGCCGGGGGATGCGGCGCGTTCGTATGATTTGACTTCGCTTGGCGCCGACGGCAAGGAAGGCGGCGAGGGGCCGAACCGCGACATCAATTCGTGGGAATGACGCCGCCATCTTTTCATTTTGCCGTCGCACGGGAGCGCGGCTTCACGCTGCTTGAAATTATTTTGGTGATTGCGCTGGCGGCGATGATGTTCACGCTGGTGCCGCGCCTGTTTGGCGAAGGTGTGTCTGGTGCCGAGCTGAAATCAAATGTCCGCGCCATTGCGGCCGCGATGAAATTGGCGCGTGACACCGCCATCAATACCCGCCGTGAAGCGTTTGTGTCGATCAATGTCGAGAGCCGCGAATTCACCACCACATTTGATGCGCGTGTCCACAAGCTCAACGACAAATTGAGCCTGAAACTGCTCACCGCCGACACCGATCAAATCAGCCCGCAGACGGCGAGTTTCCGCTTTTATCCCGACGGCTCCTCCAACGGCGGGCGGGTGACGGTGGCGGCCAACGAACGCGAATTTGCCATTGATGTGGATTGGCTGACCGGGCGCGTCACCGTCACCGATTCCATTGTCAATGTGCAAGCGGGGCGGGCATCTTGAAGCAAAAATGCCTCAAACGCCGCACCAATGCTGGAATTTGTGGTTTTTCTTTGCTCGAAGTGTTGGTCGCCTTTACGCTGCTGGCGGTGGCGATGGCGGCGTTGATGGCGATATTTTCCGGCGGGGTCAACAACGCTGATGTTGCCAACCGTTATGCGCGCGCGGCGATGCTGGCCGAATCCAAACTCGCCACGGTCGGCGTGGAGGAGACGCTCACCGAGGGCGAAACCAGCGGGCGCTTTGACGATGATTTTGCGTGGCAACTGTCGGTGAAAGTGTATTTGTCGGCGGCTGAGCCACCGACCCGCTCCAGCCTGGAATTGGCGGCGATTGCCAATGCAGAGGCTTCCGGCGCGCCACTGCCTTCCAGCCTCACCGCGCCGACCACACCGATCTCCACGCTCGGCAATGTCGATGTCGATGCGCTGATGTTTGTGCGGCTGTATGAAGTGGAGCTGCGCGTGGCCTTCAAAACCGATGGCGGCCAGGAACGCGCGGTGACGCTCAACTCAATGAAAATCGGACCGCGCGTGTGATGGAACAATCACGACAAAAAAGCAGCGGCTTCACGCTCATCGAAACCATGCTGGCCATCACCTTGCTGGCGCTGATGATGGGCATGATCTATGCCGCGCTCAATATCGGCATGCGGGCGTGGGACGCCGGGGACGCGCGCGTGGCGGCGGTGGCCAATTTGCGCACGGTCGAACATTTTTTGCGGCGCGAATTCACCCAGATTTTTCCCGGCCGCTGGCGTGCGGTGCCGCAGGCCTATCTCACTTTTGAGGGGGATGCCACCAGCCTGCGTTATGTCACCTCGCGCAATCTCGATGCCGCCCGGCAAAACGGCGGCGTAGGTGGTGGCGAGGGTTTGCAGTGGGCGGAGCTGGCGTTGCAAAGTGGCGGCGTGCTACAACTCAAGCGGCAGGCGTTCGACAGCCAGGCACAAAATTTTGACGGTTTGTTTGATGCCATTGAGGGCGACCCGGCGCCGGTGCGTCTTTTGGAAAACGTCACCGTCTTTGAAATCAGCTATTTTGGCGCCGAAACCGATCTCAATGAGCCCACATGGCGCAGTGAATGGCGCGATTTGGTGCGGCTGCCGGTGCTCATCAAGTTGCATGTCGAAACTTCCCGCAGCCGCGACATTCCCGACATCATTGTGGCGCCCAGGGTGGGTGAGGAGGCGGGCTGCCTCATCAATGGGTTCACCCGCAACTGCGGGCCCAGGCCGCGATGATGCGCGCGCAAAAACAAGCCGGCGTGGCACTGATCATTGTGCTCTGGATCATCACCCTGCTCACAGTGATTGCGGTGTCGTTCATGCACACCATGCGCACGGAAGTTAATGTGGTGGCCAATTCGCTCGCGCGTGTCAAAGCCGAAACACTGGCCGAGGCCGGTCTGCAACGCGCCATATATGAGCTGCACAAGCCGCAAAACACCGAAGGCCGCTGGAACGCCGACGGCAGCACGCGGGAGTGGCAGTACCGCGACATCACCGTCAACATCACCATGCACGACGAAACCGCCCGCATCGACATCAACCGCGTAGCCGCGCCGCTGTTGCGCGGCTTGCTGTTGTCGCAAGGGGTGGTGGAGGAGGACGCGCTGAAATTGGTCGATGCCATCGCCGACTGGCGCGATGCCGATGCCCAAAAACGTCCGCGCGGCGCGGAAGCGGCGGATTACGCGGCGGCGGGTTTGAACCATGCGCCGGCCAACGCGTTGTTCCAGGCGGTCGAGGAATTGAAATTGGTGCTCGGCATGACCCCGGAACTGTATGCGCGCCTCGCTCCGCTCATCACGGTGTATTCCGGCCAGCAGGGTTTCAACGAACAAGTCGCCGAGCGGGCAGTATTGCGTGCCTTGCCCAATGTGAGCGATGAACAAATCGACGACTACCTCAGCCGCCGTGATCTGGCTCGCGCCAGCCGCCAGCCCGTACCTGTTTTTGCGCAAAACAGCTTTCGTGTGGCCTCCAACAACCTGACCCCGACCCGCATCCGCACCGAAGCGGTGTTTGCCGACGGCAACACCTTTGCCCGCGAAGTGGTGGTGCGGCGTTTTACCGACCCCAAACGGCCCTATGCGTTTTTGTCGTGGAAAGAGGGACGCGAGCTGGCGGGCAGCCAGAATGATGCCACCGGCAACATTCCCATTGAAGGCGGCCAAAGCCCGGCAATAACCAGTAACACAACGTCGAAGCCGGGTTCGCCGAATACGCCTCCTTGAAGGTAAGATGTGGGTCTTATGTCCACCGTCATGCCGACATCCGCCCCTCATTCCGCCGCCCGTGGCAAACCGGCGCGCCCGCTGGCGGCTGTTTGGCGCTGGTGGACGGGTGAGTTGCGCGGCTTGTTTGCCCCGCTAGTGGAAAAATATTGGGTCGATCATGACAACGTGGTCACGCTCGCCCTTGATGCCCATGGCGGGCTGCCGCCGACGGCACGGCTCAGCGGCCGGGACGTGCGCATCATGCTGTTGCGCGAGTCAGTGCTGCAAAAAATCGCCGCTTATCCGGGTGCGGTCGAGGAAAACCTGGCCGAGGTGCTGACCCACGACCTGGACCGGCAAACGCCATTCACCGCCGAACAGGTGTATCTGGCTGAGCGTATCGTGCGGCGCTTTGATGCCGCCGACGGCGCGGCAAAAATCGACGTTGAATTAACCATCGTGCCACGGCGTTTTGCCGATGCGGCAATGGCACAGGTGCGCGCCAACGGTGGCCGGGTGGTTTCGCTGGGGGTCGTGGGGGATGCACAACACATCGAGCTGTTGCCGCCAACTGCCCGCCCGGCGCGGCGTTTGACCACATTGCAGAAAATCAACCTGGGCTTGCTGGGGTTGCTGGCGCTGTTTATTCTGGCTGCCGTGGCGACACCGATCGCACTCCAGCGCGGGGGCATCATTGCCCTTTCCCCGCTGGTGGAAAAAGCCCGCATTGAAGCCGAGGCCACGCGCAAAGTCGAAGCCGAGTACCAGCGCATGCAACAGCAATATCAAACCGCCGTCGGCAAAAAATACGCGGCGTTCCAGGCAATCGATATTGTTGAGGAACTGAGCAGATTGTCGCCCGACACCACCTGGCTGCAAAGTTTTGAAATGAAAACAGCCCCCGTGCCCAAAGGTGCGGCGGCCAAGCCGCCCGTGCGTGAAATCCTCATCCAGGGCGAGGCGGCCTCGGCATCAAAAATGATCGAGTTGCTCGAGCAATCCAAACTCCTGCAAAACACCACACAACGCGCCCAAACCACGCGCGGCTCGCTGCCCAACACCGAGCGTTTCCAGATTGCCACCGAAGTCAAACCGAGGCTGGCACCAGCGCTTGTGGCGCTGCCCGCGCCGGCGGACAAACCGGCGGCCACCAAAGCGGAGGTGCAGCCATGAACACCGCCAGCCGTGACTTTCATTTCAAATCCGCGCAATCAAGCCGCATGACTGCCGTTTTCCTGCTGGTGGCAACGGTGCTGGCGGCAACGGCGGCGCTCACCGTGCCCGCGTGGTGGCTGTATCAGCGCGACAACGCCACCGAGCAGCGCATGCTGCGCCAGTTCGACAGTTATACCGCGTTGAACCAATCGCGGCCGAAACTCATGCAGGCCGCCGAAACCCTCAAGGCGCGTGACACCCGCAAATATTTTCTCAAAGGTGCCACGCCCGCACTGATGGGTGCTGACTTGCAGGACGTGGTGAAAGCCATCATCGAAGCCAACAACGGCCGGGTACTGTCGTCGCAGCTGTTGCCGCACAGGGACGACAACGGCTACCGGCTGCTCAACGGCAACATCCAGATGACCGCCAACATCCAGAATCTGCGGCAGGTGTTGTATGCGCTGGAGAGCCGCGAGCCGTATTTGTTTGTCGAAAATCTTGTCATTCGCGCGCAGGTGCCGCCGGGTTTCAAACCACAGGCGGGTTTCGAGCCCGATATGTTTATCCAGTTTGATGTGTCCGGGTTGGCACCTGTTGTTGCCCCCGCCGCCGCGCCAAAACCCGCGCCGGGCGAAACCAAATCCGGGAGCAAATCATGATGCCGCGTTATGCCATCACCACCTTGCTGGCGCTGATGCTCACTGCTGCCGCCGCCGCCATCGGCTGGGAAACAGACTGGGGGCGACGGCTGCACGCGGATTCCCCGCCGCCGCCAAGCGGGCGCGTGGCCACGCTTGACAACAAAATTTTGCCCGCATTTGCCTTGCCGCCCATTGATGCCAACTACAAGGAAACGGTGGAGCGGCCGCTGTTCATTCCCACCCGCCGCCCGGCACCGGCCGGCGCTGCCTCACAAACCGCGATGAAAAAAGGCCAATTCAAATTGGCCGGCACCACCGTCAGCGCGGGCGTGTCGGTGGCCTATTTGTTTGAGGCCGCCACCAACAAAACCCACCGCGTCAATCTGGGCCAGGACATCAACGGCATCAATGTGTCGGCGGTGGAAACATCGCGAGTGGTGTTGAAGCAGGGGGAGGACAGTGAAGAATTGTCATTGCGCACGTCATCCTCACCCAAAGTGCTGCCGACACAGGTGGCTGCGGTGTCGCCTATGCCAGGATCGCCAGGACAGCCGGGTCAGCCAGGCCAGCCGCAACCCATGGTGGCGGGGGCGGTGACCGCAGCCATGCCGATGGTCACGGCCACGGCTGCGCCGGGAAGCAGCGCCATGCCACCGGGGCCGGGCGCGGGCAGCCCGAGCCCGGTGTCCATGCCGAATGCGCCAGGACTGCCGCGACTTGCCCCCGGCAATGCCGAAAATGCCGCGCCATCGACCGACCCGAATGCGGCGCAGACGCGCCGCCGGCGTTTCCAGAATTTGCCGCAGTAGTGACCCGCAATGGACAAACAACAGCCCAATATGAACACGACAAATCACGCGACAACCCCGCTGGCGGCAGCCTGTCAAACCATCACCTTGACGCGCCGCGCATGGCTGACGGTGCTGCTGCCCGCCCTGCTGATTGGCTGTACAACCGTTGCACCGACACCGGAAATCACCCCACCCGCCGCCGATGCCCAGACTGCCACGCCGGCCAGTTCTCCCGCCGTTCCCATCGCGGCATCCACCAATATCAATCCGGGTGCGGCGCGCAACGCCGCCCTCGACAGCTCACGGCTGTTTCCCGGCACCGGCCAATTTGTGCGGCCCGCCGCCCCCGCCGCGCCACCCGCCAGGGGGCCGGAGGAATTCACGCTGAATTACGAGGCGCTGGATATCCGCGCGGTGGTGCAATCCATTTTGGGCGACATGCTGCGTGAATCATTTTCGATCCATCCACAAACCGCGGGCAATGTCACCATCCGCCTGGCACGCGCCATTCCGCGCGGCGAGTTGATTCCGATTCTCGAAATGCTGTTGCGCCAAAACGGCCAGGTGATGATTCGTGAGGACAGCATCTACAAGGTGATGCCGGCCGGGGTGGCGACCAAGGGCTCCATCACCCCGCAGGTGCTGACCACCCCGGCGCAATTGCCCAACGGCTACAGCATCCAAATCGTGCAACTGCGTTTTGCCGGGGTGCGCGACATGGCGCGAATTCTGGAGCCCTACGCGGTCGAGCCGCAGTCATCGGTGCGCATTGATGAATTGCGCAATCTGGTGATTCTCTCCGGCACGCAAAAAGAAATGAAACACATGCTCGAAGTCATTGATATTTTTGATGTCGATTATCTGGCGGGTTACTCGGTGGGATTGTTTTCGATGCAAACCGATGTGAAGGCGCTGGCGGGTGACCTGGACCGCATTTTTGGCGGTGCCACTGGTGCGCCGGCCGCCGCGGGTGCGGCTGCTGCAGGCGGCGGCAGCGCCAATCCCTTGGCCGGCATTGTGCGCATTGTGCCCATCGAGCGTTTGAACGGCTTGCTGGTCATCACCACCCAGCCGCGTTATCTGGAGGAAGCGAAAAAATGGATTGACCGCCTCGATAAGGGCGCGGGGCTGGCCGGTGGCGTGCGGCTGAATGTTTACGCGGTGCAAAACGGCCGCGCCGACCGGCTGGCGCTGTTGCTCACCAGCATCTATGGCAACCAGACCGGCAGTGGTGGCGTGGGTGGTTCGCTGGCACCGGGCGCGCGTCCGGTGACCACCACACCCACACCCACGCCGGGCACATCCGGTGCGGGTGCGGGGGCGGGTGCGGGCGGCGGGGCATTTGGCGCGTTGTTTTCGACATTGTTCCAGTCGAGTGGTGCGGCGGTGTCCAAGGACACCCGCATCATCGCCGACGACGACAACAATTCCTTGTTGATACTGGCTTCCCCGGCGGATTTTGAAACCATCCAATCGGCGCTGCGCCAGCTCGATGTGCCGCGCCGCCAGGTATTGGTTGAAGTGTTGGTGGCGGAAGTCACCTTGACCGACGAACTCAAATTCGGCATCGAGTGGTTTATCAATGCCCGCAACAACACCGTCGGCACGTTGCGCAACCTCGGTGGTGAAGGCAGCATTTTGCCGCGCGCGTTGCCGCAGTTGCCGGGGCTGGGCTCAGTGCTTGATCCACGCGGCCCGATTGCATCACCTCTGGTGCCCGCCACTGGCGGGTTGCAGTTGATCAATATGCTGGGCAATGACATCCGCGCGGTGTTGCAGGCACTCGGCCAGGATGGCCGCGCGCGCGTCGAATCCGCGCCCAAGCTGCTGGTGCTCGACAACGCCAAAGGTGTGGTCAATGTCGGCACACGCATTTCGGTGGACACCGGCTCCACCACCTCCACCGGCGGCAGCACCGTCACCTCGCGCCAGTACATCGACACCGGTGTGTTGCTCACGGTCACCCCGCGCATCAACGCCGGCGGGCGGGTGACGCTGGATGTGAATCAGGAAGTCAGCTCGGCGGGGGCCACCTCCGGCAACAATCCGCCGATCAACACCCGCAAGGCGCAAACCACGGTGAACGTCGCCAGTGGGGAGACCATGGTGCTGGCCGGCCTCATCCAGAATGACCGCGGCTCGGGCACGTCCGGCATCCCGCTCCTGTCAAAAATCCCGTTCATCGGCGGATTGTTTGGCACCCAGACATTCCGCAACAACCGCACCGAGCTGGTGGTGCTGATCACGCCGACGGTGATCGCCAACAGTGATGAGGCGCGCGCGGTGACTGAGGAGCTGCGCAAAAAACTGCCGTCGTTGGAACACCTGATACCGAAAAAGGATGCCGGCAGCGTGAAATGAAGTTGAAAGTTATTTGCCGCCGATGAACGCCGATAAAACCAAACGCTTTTTTGTTTTTGAACTTGTCGGCGCGCACTTATCGGCGTTCATCTGCGGTTACAAAAATGTGCCCTACCACCGCCAGCCGTGTTTGTTGAAAAAATGCGCGGCCGAGCGCACAAACAACCAGACATGGCGGTTGCCCTTGGCGGCGGCGTTGCCGCCCGCATGCGTGATGCGGCACGTCGGAACACGGTCAATCCGGCTGACGGCTGCGATGCGTTTGCTCAAATCAAAATCCTCGAAGTACAGGAAAAATTTTTCGTCGAAGCCGCCCGCCTGGTGCCAGGCATCCGCACGCATGAACATGCAGCAGCCGGAGACGATTTCGGCGTCGAACAGCGGCGCGTCAAACGCGCTGTCCATGCGGTCATAGGCCGCCAAGCGCCGCACACAACGTGTCCGCAGCCACGCAGGCGCAAAACCGCGGCATGCCAGTGTGCCCACCGACGGATGGGCTTTCACCAGATACTGGGGCGAGCCGTCGGGAAAGGTCGCCACCGGCGTCACCATCGCGGTGGCGGTGTGCCGGTCCAGATGCACCACCGCGCTGCGGATTGCATCCTCCGCCAGAGTCACATCGGGATTGAGCACCAGCACATATTCGGGCTGTATGGCTCTGCTCGCAGGGTCGTTTTGCGCCAGATTGTTGGCCGCGCCGTAGCCTATGTTCCGCCCGGACAAGATGAGCGTGTGGGTGATGGCGGGATGCGGCTTGGCATCAGTGAAGACTGTGTTGAGGATTTCGGCGTATCCATTGTTGTGTGCACTTTCGTTTGTGCCGGGCGCATTGTCCACCACCACCACCCGCGCCGATTGCAGGCAATGTGTCGAAAATGCGTGCTGCAACGACGCCTTGAGAGACAACAGTGTTTGCCGGAATAAATCCTTGTCGGATTGATACACCACCATCGACACCACCATGGCGGGATGCGCCGGGTGTGGTATGGCGCTGACGGCAGTGGAAAGTGTGGGAGGCATTGTTGGGCGGCGGCAATATGCGCGGCAGAATAACACGGCACGGCACCAGCGAGTCTGGTGTGTTCTTGGCAAACGCGGACAACGTGGATAATACCGATGCCATTCTTCAACTCTCCTCCTGACCCATGCGGCTGAGCATCATCATTCCGGTTTTTAATGCAGGCAACCATTTGTTGCCGTTGCTGGAGAGCCTCGGTCAAATGCCGGATGACGACATCGAATTCATCGCCATCGATGATGGATCAACCGACCAAAACCTGGCAACAATGTTGCATCACGCCGCGCAGGATCGGCGTTTGAACGTGATTCAACAAGCCAACCAGGGGGTGGCCGCCACCCGCAATGCCGGTCTCGCGGCGGCGCGCGGCGAATACGTCTGGTTTGTTGATGCCGATGACCTGGTGATGGCCGCTGCCCTGCCCGCACTGTTTACCGCCGCATCAACCGGGGCGGATGTCATTGCCTTTGACGGCGTGCGTTTTGCCAACGATGCGGACCCGGTGTCCGGCACACGCATTTATCACGCGCCCAAGCCCGCAACGGCGGTGACGGGCGGCGCGTGGCTGGAGACCTTGCTGGATCAAAAGGAGTTGCGTCATTTTGTCTGGCTGTATTGGTGCCGTCGGGATTATTTGCACCACATCGGCCTGGAGTTTTCACCCGGCATGGTGCATGAGGACGTGGCATGGGTGACCGAAGTCCTGCTGCGTGCCCGCACTGTCCGTTATGTTGATGTCACCGGCTACCAATACCGGATGAATGCGGCATCACTCACCGGCAGCCCGGATGACGCCGCACTTTTGCGCCGCATCCACAGTTATTTCACGGTGGTGGCACAATTGCGCGCGCTGAACCTGCGGGTAGCTGGGCAAGGGCAGGGACAGGGACACGGGCAGGGACAATTGGCGTGGTTGCTGCAAGGCGAAGTGGTTGGCCAGGCGTTGCAGGTTTTTGAATTGGCCAAACAATTGTCGTCCGCCGCCGCGCGCGCCGAGGTGATGCGCTTGTGCCGCACACGGCGTTTTGCACAATCATTTTGGGGGGAGGCGTTAAACTTCAAACGCAAACGCCAGGTGGTCGCCATGTGGTTGCGACAACATTTGGGCTGAGTATTTGTGTGTTGCCAGACCAACCCAATCCAAAAATAAATTGTGACTGACCCCACCGCCAAATTACCCGCTGATTTGAACCCGCCTGCCACCCATCCGAGGCTGGCAATATTTTTGTTTCGATTCGCGGCAGTGTGTGCGGGCATTGCCCTGTTGGTGGCGCCGTTTCGCGCCAGCGCCGGGCTGCGCGGCGGCATGCTGGTGTTGGCGGTGCTGGCCATTGTTTGGTTGTGGCAGCGTCATGCCCTGCGGGAAACCAGCCTGCCCGTCAGTGTGCGGCGGCCACTGTTTGCGGCATTGGGAATATGGGTGGGGGTGGTGGGGGTGTTGTCGCTGGCCGGTGCGGATCCCCTGGAAAGTTTGTCATCCTGGCGTGGTGACGTGCTCACCCCGATCGCCGCCGGCGCGGTGTTTTTTTTCCTCACCAAAACGCCGCGCGTGCTGGCGGCATGGCTGCTGATTTTGCTGGCATCACTTTTGATCCTCACCGTGATGGTGGTGATGGATCCGTTCCAGCCGTTAGTGGTTGGGCACGAGCCGCGTTATGTCAGCGTCGGCTGGCTCTCGACCTGGCTGGTGATGCTGGGCGCGCTGCTGCCGCTGGCTTGGTGGGTGCCATGGCCGCGACCGGACATTGCCCGTGCCGCAGGCGTGCTCGCCCTGGCCGCCATATTGGTCGCGTCATGGTTCACTGCCAGCCGCATGGTCTGGGTTTGTTTTGCAGTGATGCTGCTCATCCACGGCGGCATGGCGTGGCGAAACGGCATACCGTCCGCCAGGCGTACATTGGCGGTGG
>JANPNJ010000180.1:0-1983 GCA_031427395.1 Burkholderiales bacterium | reverse complement strand
GGCGGACTGTTCGGATCACTTTTTTCTTTCGGGAAAAAACCCGCTGATGCGGTGGGCAAACCCGGCATGCAAACAACCACATCCCGGGCGGCGGCCGCGCCGGTATCCCATTCCGGCTTCGGCACTACCGGCGGCGGCGGCAACCAAACCCAAAAAATCGCTGCGGCGGTCGCCGCCAACAAGACCACCAAGCCGAAACGCACCGAAAGCGCATTTTCCCTCCCGCTGATCGGCACCCTGCCGTTGCAAACACAGTTCCAGGTGTTGTTTACGCTGGTCGGCCTGTTTTTCATTTTTATGCTTGGCGCCATTGCGTTGGATACGATCAACCGGGGCAATCAATCCAACTGGACCAACATTACTTCGCAGTTGCAGTTCCATACCCAGCGCTTGGCAAAGTCGGCGGGACTGGCCTCGCGCGGTGATATCAACGCCTTTCCGCAATTGCAGGACAGCCGCGACCAATTCCAGATTTACATGGATGTTCTGAACAACGGCGGCGAAGCGTTTAACGCCAAAGTGCCCCATGCCAAGGTTTCCGAGGAGCTCAAATCGCGGCTGGAGGAATTGACCAAACGCTACCAGGACGCCTCCAACGCCGCCACCGCGATTTTGGCCGCCAAAAACGACTTGGCCAACCTGAGCCGCAATGTCGCCCAGGTGCGCGCAGGTTCAGAAGAGTTGGCTGGTCTTTCCCAGCAATTGACTGTCGCGCTGCAACAGGCTGGTGTCAATCCGGCGCAGGTGCTGAAAGTGAACCGGATGACTTTTCTCGCCGAGCGCCTGGGACGGGGCGCCGCCGAAATTCTGGGTGCCGAGATCATTGACCCGGAAGTGACGTTTCTGATCAGCAAGGACACCAACGATTTCCGCGACCTGGTCAAGGCGCTGGAAAGTGGCTCGGACGCACTGGGGGTGTCCGCCGTCGGCGGTGAAAATCGCGCCAAAGTCACCAAACTGCGCGAATCATTCAACGAATTTGAAAACAATGTGAAGCCGATTCTGGACAACGTGCAAAAGCTGGTTGCCTCCAGACTGTCCGGCCGCGCCCTGCAGCAGGGTTCCGAGCAACTGTTGTCCAACGTTGAACATATGCAAAATGCGTTTGCAGCCGAAACCGGCAAATTGCCGCTGATCATTGCCGCCGTTTTTGGTGTGTTGATGTTCGCCACCATCGGTCTCGCCGGTTATCTTTATTTGCAGAATGAGCGCAAGCGCGGCCTGGATTCCGAGCAGGAAAACCGGCGCAGCCAGGAGGCCATCCTGCGCCTTCTCAACGAGATGGGCGATCTGGCGGACGGTGATTTGACGATCCGCGCCAAAGTCACTGAAGACATCACCGGTGCCATCGCCGACTCAATGAACTACACCATTGATGAATTGCGCACTCTGGTCACGGGCGTGAACAACGCCTCCACACGGGTGTCGGCAAAATCGCAGCAGGCGCAGGCCGTGTCCGTGCAGTTGCTCGACGCCGCGGAAAAACAATCGCGTGAAATCCAGATGACAACCGAACAGGTGTTGACGGTGGCCAACACCCTCGCAAGCGTTTCAACCGACGCCGAGGAATCCTCCAAGGTGGCGCTGCGCTCGCTGGCGGCGGCGGACAAGGGCCGGTCTGCGGTGCAGAATTCCATCACCGGCATGAATGACATCCGCGAACAAATCCAGGAAACCTCAAAGCGCATCAAACGCCTCGGTGAATCATCGCAGGAAATTGGCGAAATCGTCGAGCTGATTTCCGACATTACCGAACAGACCAATGTGCTGGCGCTGAACGCGGCCATCCAGGCAGCTTCCGCCGGTGAAGCCGGCCGAGGCTTCTCGGTGGTTGCGGAGGAGGTGCAACGGCTGGCGGAACGCTCGGCCGAAGCCACCAAACAAATCGGCGCCATTGTGAAAACCATTCAGGCCGACACCCAGGATGCCGTGGCGGCGATGGAAAAATCCACAACCGGTGTGGTCGAAGGCGCCAAATTGTCT
>JANPNJ010000179.1:0-2624 GCA_031427395.1 Burkholderiales bacterium | reverse complement strand
CTTTTCCTGCGCCAACCTGAGCTGTGCCAAAGAACGCATTGGTTTTTGCCGGGATTGCCGCCATTGTGCTTGGCCTGTTGGCGCTGGCGGCAGGCTTGGCCGGACGCCTGGAAAGCCCACCGGATGTCACCAAAACCATCGCATCGGGGTCCGCGGCGACGTCATCGGTGATTTATTCAACAACTTTTCCCGACATCCATGGCAAACCGCAAATGCTGGGGCAATGGAGCCAAAAATTGCTGGTGATTAATTTTTGGGCGACGTGGTGTGCGCCTTGTGTTGAGGAAATCCCTATTTTGGTCCGTTTGCAGGATAAATATGCGGCAAATGGTATACAAATTGTTGGTATCGCCGCCGATAACCCGGCAAATGTTGCTAATTTCGCAAAAAAAATAAAATTCAACTATCCCGTCTTGGTGGATGAAGCGGGCGCAATTGAGTTCGCAAAACGCAGCGGAAATCGCTTTGGATTGCTGCCTTACACGATTGTCTTGACCGCCAAAGGCGACATCCTGTTGACGAAATTGGGAATCATTGTTGAGTCTGATTTTGAAAAAATAATCAAAAACAATCTTCCAAAATAAAATTAATCGCCTAATTTGTTGTAATTTCGCTCAATTTCGGCAATATTGCAACAAATCTTTGGTGCAATGTCCGCGTCATCAACTTCGTTTCGTCGCTTGCGGCTTTTTTTGCCGCTTTTTGCCGCTGTTTGCTAAAAACACAGATAAAACTCACGCCATAATGAATTTCCGGTCAACAACTTCAGGGAAAAATGGGTAATTCCATGTAATTTCTGGCAAACTAACGCCATGAAAAGCATTCTAGTCCTGCATGGACCCAATCTAAATCTGCTCGGAACACGCGAACCAGAGGTATATGGGACCGACACCCTGGCTGATATTGATGCCCGACTGGCAAAATTTGCCAATGGGCAGCAAGTGCAGTTGGCATCTTTTCAGAGCAACAGCGAAGGCGCGCTGATCGACCGTATTCATGCCGCCAAAGGTGAATCCGTTGGCTTTATTGTCATCAATCCCGGTGCCTTGACCCACACCAGCATTGCATTGCGCGATGCGCTGCTGGCGGTCAGCATTCCCTTTATCGAAATTCACCTGTCCAACGTCCATGCCCGGGAGCCGTTTCGCCAGCATTCCTATCTCTCAGACAAGGCTGTCGGTGTCATTTGCGGTCTGGGCAGCCAGGGCTACGAATTTGCCGTCGGCGCAGCCATCACGCACCTCGCAAAATAACCTTTTCCCCCACCCCACCCCCCAGACTTCTTTTCCGATCCAGCAACGGCATGCCGCCTGCAACCCGCGGGTGAGTGTGTCGAACACACCACCAGATTTGCCGGCCACCGCCAGGCAGACGCAGGAGAACAGCAAAATGGATATACGAAAAATCAAGACCTTGATTGATTTGGTGCAGGAATCCGGCATCGCCGAATTGGAAATCACCGAAGGCGAGGAAAAGGTGCGCATCAGCCGTCATGGCGCACAAAACTTCAGCTCGATGCCGATGATGATGCAAACCGCGCCAGTCGCAGGCTCACCAGCCCCTGCGGGCGCACCCACCGCAACGCCCGCACCCCCACCCTCCCCCACCGGTCATACCCTCAAGTCGCCCATGGTCGGGACGTTTTACCGCACGGCCTCGCCAGGCTCGTCGTCATTTGTCGAGATCGGCCAGGCTGTCACCAAGGGGCAAACGCTTTGCATCATTGAAGCGATGAAGCTGCTGAATGAAATCGAGGCGGACACCGCCGGCGTGGTGAAATCCATTCTGGTGGAAAACGGCCAGCCGGTCGAATACGGCCAGCCCCTGTTCATCATTGAATAACAGCGGGAAATTCTGATGGCGGTATTCAGCAACAAGCCCAGGCCCGGCGCAATGTTTGACAAAGTCCTGATTGCCAATCGCGGCGAAATTGCCTTGCGCATCCAGCGTGCCTGCCGGGAAATGGGCATCAAAACCGTGGCCGTGCATTCCGAAGCCGATGCCGATGCCAAATACGTCATGCTGGCCGATGAATCCGTTTGCATCGGTCCGGCGGCATCAAAGGACAGTTACCTCAACATCCCCGCCATCATCAGCGCCGCCGAAGTCACCGACGCCCAGGCGATTCATCCCGGCTATGGGTTTTTGTCGGAGAACGCCGATTTCGCCGAGCGGGTTGAAAATTCCGGATTTGTGTTTATTGGCCCCAAGCCGGAAAACATCCGCACCATGGGCGACAAGGTCGCGGCCAAAAACACCATGAAAAAGCTGGGCGTGCCGTGTGTGCCCGGCTCCGATGGCGCATTGTCCGATGACCCCAAGGAAATCCGCCAAATCGCGGCGGCGGTCGGCTACCCGGTCATCATCAAGTCCTCCGGCGGCGGCGGCGGACGGGGAATGCGGGTGGTGCATACCGAAGCTGCGCTGGTGAACGCGGTGCAGATGACCAAAGCCGAGGCGCTGGCCGCGTTTGGCAATCCCATGGTGTATCTGGAAAAATTCCTGGAAAATCCGCGCCATATCGAGATCCAGATTCTCGCCGATGAATTCAAGAACGCGGTTTATCTGTGGGAGCGCGATTGCTCGATGCAGCGCCGCCACCAGAAAATCATTGAGGAGGCGCC
>JANPNJ010000178.1:0-3466 GCA_031427395.1 Burkholderiales bacterium | reverse complement strand
AAAAATTTGGCGATGATGCCGAAAGCCATGCCGATGACCAGCACCGCAACGGCGATGTGGTATTGAATTTTGGGCAGATCAAAGTTGATGGTGTTCATGGTTGCCTCCAATGGTTGTCATGAAACGGGCCGACAACCAACCTAATGCAAATGCCGTGCCAAGTGTTTAACCCATTGTTTTTATTGCAATAATGGATTTCAACTCCATTTTTTACCGGTGTTGCTGTCAGGATCGCCGACGAGTGTGTCCAAATATTCGACAGGTTGGCCAAGCATATGGTGGGTGGATTGAGTGTGCCTGAAATGCAGCGGGCTGCCTATGCCACAATCAGGGGGTGACCTCAACGCTGCCTGCTGTGACACCAATGATTTGATATGGCCGAGAAATGAATTCAATCCCCGCAACCCCTACCCGAGCCGTCACCAGCTCGTGGATGATTCGCCAGCGCCGCTGGCTGATCATCGCCATGCTGGTGTCATTGCATTTCGCGCTGCTGTCGCAGGAAGACAGCCAGTTTTCGCGCGTCTGGCTGATGGTGCATTTTGGGTTGTTTTTGATCTGGCAGCCGTTTGTGTCGGCCGAGCGCGAATTGAATGTGATCGCAGTCGCGCTGCTGATTGGTGTGACCCTGGCCATCCTCTACACGCTGGCTGGCTGGATGTTGGTGACATGGATCGCCATTTTGATCGCCATCATGGGCGGCAAGGTCTTCACTTCCCAGGCCGCGCGCCGCAGCCGTTTTTACCTGGTCGCGGTGTTGTATCTGTTTGCCATCATGTTGACCTGGACAGTGCCGGTGTCGTTGCTGCAACTTGGACACAGTTTGCCGGAAGGCATGCGCACCCTTGCCGCCGTGATTGTGCCCATGGTGTTGGTGGCGATGGCGTTTTTGCCGTTTCGCGCCGAAGACGAGCAGAGTGCGCAGGTGTTTGATTTTTTCTATTCCATTTTTGTGTTTCAGTTGGTGGTGGTGCTGGTGTTGGGCAGTCTGGCGGCCATGCGGGTGACCAACAACCAGTATTTCCCGGCAGTGTTGCTGACGGTGCTGTCGTTTGCCGGCGCGTTGTTGTTTCTGGCGATTCTGTGGGGGCCGCGCTCCGGCTTTGGCGGTTTGCGCACTTATTTCTCGCGCTATCTGATGACGGTTGGCATGCCGTTTGAACTATGGATGCGGCGCATCGCCGAGCTCTCGGAAACAGAAATTTCGCCGGCGCGGTTTTTGGCATCGGCGATGGATGAAGTGGCCACACTGCCTTGGATCATGGGTGCGCGCTGGCAAACTGCGGATGCCGACGCCAGCCAAAGTGAAGGTCGCTTTGGGCATGAAGCGGCGCATCAGGCGAGCTTTGTCTATCATGAACTCAACGTGACTTTTTACACTGAAATTGCCTTGTCACCCGCGCTGTTTTTGCATGTGCGGCTGCTCGCGCAGGTGATCGGCGAATTTTACGAAGGCAAACGCCGCGAACAGGCCATGAAACAAAACGCCTATATGCAGGCGGTTCACGAGACCGGTGCCAGACTGACCCACGACATCAAAAACCTGTTGCAGTCGATGTATGCGATCACCAGTGCCAGCCATGTTTCCCGGCAGCGGCGCGAGCCTCCACCAGACGGGTTGGCGGAGCGGCGCGAGCCCAGCGAGTTTGAGCAAATGCTGGAGCGCCAATTGCCGCAATTGACCCATCGCCTGCAGACCACCCTGGACAAATTGCGCAATCCCGCGGTTGCTGCCGCCAACGTGATGGTACCCGCCAAACAATGGTGGCACGATGCGAAATCGCGTTTTCACGATAACGACATAGTCTTTGCCGGTGATGTCGGTAATGGCGGCAATGTGCCTGCCAATGTGTTTGACACCGTGCTGGAAAATTGTCTCGAAAACGCCAAAAAAAAACGTGCCAGGGAAACTGCAATACGCATCCACGTTGCATTGCATTCCGGCACCATGCCCGTGCTGAGGGTAACTGACACCGGCAGCGCCATCCCACAAGCCATTGTCGCGCATTTGTTCGGCACACCCGTCGGAAATTTCCGTGACAGTGGCCTGGGTATCGGGCTATATCAGGCCGCCCGCCAGGCGGGGGAAGCAGGCTATATCCTGACGTTGGAAAAAAACGAGCCAGGCAATGTGTGTTTTATGCTTCGCGGCAAAGATCAATAACGCGAAACCCGTGTCGCGCCCTGGCCGGACAAAATCCGCACCCGGTCGCCGACTTTGAATTCCTCGTCTTTTTCCTGGGTGATGGCCACCAGTTTGCCGCCTTCGAGTTTGACCGTGACTTCAATGCCTTTCCGGTCATTCGAGGATTTTTCCACGCTGCTGCCGATGATGCCGCCAATCACCGCGCCGGCAATGGCGCCGGCCGCGCTGGCTTTGTCGCCACGGCCGAGGGTGGAGCCAGCCACCCCGCCAAGCGCCGCGCCTGCCAAGGTGCCGGTGCCGGAATCGCGCGCGTCAATCACCACGTCGCGCACGGTTTCCACTGTGCCCAGGCGTACATTCATTTCCCCCCTGACTTGGCCACGGGTGTAGTTACCGCCGCCGAGGCCAGGATAGGCACAGCCTGTGAGCAAGGCAGCGGCAACCAGTGCGCCGCCGATCAAAGTTGAATTCAGCTTCATGTTTTTCCTTTCCGTCACTCATCCCAAAGCGGTTCGTCAAATGCCGTTTGATAGCGTGTTTCAATTTCAGCGCGGGTCGGCTGGTGTCCCTGTGGCCCCCGGTATTCGATCTTGATGGATCCCATGGTGTTGGCCAGCCGACCCGTTTTTTCCCACGACCAGCCACGCTCGATGCCGTACAACAATCCCGCACGGTAGGCATCCCCACATCCTGTGGGATCCACCCGCCGGTTTTCCCTAACGCTCGGAATAATGATTTGTTGACCGCCGGTGTGGATGACCGAACCCTCCGCGCCTTTGGTGACAAACAGTGCTTTGACGCGGCTGGCGAGTTTTTCCAGCGACTCGCCGGTTTGGTCTTCCAACACCCGCGCTTCATAGTCATTGACCGCAACGTAATCCGCCAGTTCAATAAAATGTTTGAGCTCGTTGCCGTTGAACACCGGCATCATTTGACCGGGATCAAAAATAAACGGAATGCGCAAATCACCGAATTGGCTGGCGTGTTGCAACATGCCGTCACGCGAGTCCGGCGCGAGGATGCCCAGCGCGACATTTTTGGCGTCGCCCACTTTGTTGACGTACGACGACGACATGGCGCCAGGATGAAACGCGGTGATCTGGTTGGCATCCAGGTCGGTGGTGATAAAGGCTTGCGGCATGAAGCTGCCCGGCACTTCCTTGATGTGGGTGCGGGCGATGCCGAGCGCATCAAGGCGATCACGATAGGGGCCAAAATCATCCCCCACCGTGGCCATGATGAGCGGCTCGCCACCCAGCAGCTTCAGGTTGTAGGCGATGTTGCCGGCCGTGCCACCATATTCGCGGCGCATGTCGGGCA
>JANPNJ010000177.1:0-3515 GCA_031427395.1 Burkholderiales bacterium | reverse complement strand
AATACAAAATCGAGCAATCGCTGCGCGACGAATTTGAAAACCTGCCGATTGCCAGCGTCATTGGCGATGTGAAAAACGCCAGGCGCGTCAACCAGGCGATGCACCAGTATTCCCCCGCCATTGTTTTCCACGCCGCCGCCTACAAACATGTACCGCTGATGGAAGAGTCAAACGCCTGGGAAGCCGTGCAAAACAATGTGCTTGGCACGCTGGTGATTGCGCGCGCGGCCATTGACTATGGCGTGAAAAAATTCGTGCTGATCTCCACCGACAAGGCGGTGAACCCGACCAACGTCATGGGTGCCACCAAGCGGCTTTCCGAAATGGTCTGCCAGGGCTTGCAGCAGACGGGCGAGACGCGATTCGAGATGGTGCGCTTCGGCAATGTGCTGGGCAGCGCCGGCAGCGTGATTGCGCGTTTTGAGGAGCAGATCGCGCGCGGCGGGCCGGTCACGGTCACCCATCCGGAAATGGTGCGCTACTTCATGTCGATTCCCGAAGCCGCGCAACTGGTGTTGCAGGCAGGCGCCATGGGCCTGGGCGGCGAAGTGTTTGTGCTCGACATGGGCGAGCCGATCCGCATTGTTGATCTCGCCCACGACATGATCCGCCTGTCTGCCTCGGCCGACGAGGAAATCAAGGTGATCTACTCGGGTCTGCGTCCCGGTGAAAAATTGTTTGAGGAGTTGCTCGCCGACGACGAACACACCCGCGCCACGCCGCATCCGAAGCTGCGTGTGGCCAAGGCGCGCGAAGTGAACGACGACTTTATCGTCAAGCTCGGCGCATGGCTGAACCAGGACAAGCTGCCGGATGACTCCGATGTGCGGCGCGATCTGAAGCGCTGGGTACCGGAATATGTGGCGCAAGTGCGCCCCAAGCTCAAATCCATTGCCGGCACCGGGGAGCGGATCAAGGCTTAACCTCCAGCGCATCATCCACAAACAAAAAACCGCGACATGATCGCGGTTTTTTATTGAAACTCCAATGTGGGAGCGGTGTTCGGGGAGATTGTGCCGCAAACGCCTTGCTAGAAAACGAGTTTTAAATTTAATCTGTCACCGTAATTGGGAAGGTTGAAACCAAGCCGCTGGGTGTGGTGACGGTGACGGTGAGTGTGCCGGATGATCTGGTATTGGTGCAGATTCTGATCTCCGGGGTGGTGTTGGTGGCGGGAGTGATTATTTGTGAGGCATCGCTTTCGACGGTCACGGCAAAATTGGCGATATTGTCGGCAACACTTGAGGCAGCAAAAGTTGCTGCGGTGTTGGGAATGGTGAAGGTAGTGGGTGTGGACACAA
Source organism: Burkholderiales bacterium (assembly GCA_031427395.1). Lineage (GTDB taxonomy): Bacteria > Pseudomonadota > Gammaproteobacteria > Burkholderiales > Usitatibacteraceae > UKL13-2. The sequence continues at coordinate 2,214 of JANPNJ010000177.1, read as the reverse complement.
TCACCCCGTTGCTGGTCGCAAACGCCACGGTGGTGCCGGCTGGCATGACATTGCCCCTGATGATGTTTCTGTCCAGGATGGTCACGATTGCGCTGCCTGAGCTTCTGACAAAGGTGCTGGAAGTGTTGCAAGTTGCGAGTGCCATGGTGGACAGGGTGGAGGTAAAGCGTGGATTAGAGCCCGAAAATATTACCACCGCGCGGCCACGCACATGCACACTCCTGGGAGTGCCGCAGGAACCTGGCGCGCTTCTTCCCGCCACGCTGTCATCACAGCTCACACCGTTGAAGCGACCGTCACCCATGTCATAACTGCTGTTGTTGTTGAAATCCACAAACGGTTCGGTGGCGTCACGCACACCGTTTTCGTTGACATCGAGCCAGGCTTCGGGCAAATCGGATGACACGCCGTTCAGATCGACCAATTCACCAGTGTCAAACCAGCCGTTGCCGTTGGTGTCCCTGAAGGCTTCCTCGCCGATGGCATAGGCGAGGATGGCAACACGGCCATTGGCGGGCCTGAAATTTTGGCTGGTCAGGATGGAAGTACACGCGCCCGCCGCTGTCGTGCAGGAACTGACAATCGAGCCGCCGGCTGCGGTGAAATTGACCACAGTGCCATCTGGCACGGGGTTGCGGTAGCGGTCGGCAAGGCGTGCGGTGACGGTGGAGGTGGCGCCATCACGTTCGCCGCCTTCGATATTCAAGGTGCTCACTGATAACGAGAATCCATCCTGCGACGGCACCCCAGTCGAGATCGTCAACTGATCCGATTGGGTGGTCAGCGCCTGTGTTCCCGACACGGTGCGCGCGGTCACCCGCACCGGGGTGCTGACCGTGCCGGACTGGACATTGGTCACCACCAGTCCGGTGGCCGCATCCGAGGTGGCGCTGGTGGGCGTCAGGGTGATGCCGCCGACGCTGGTGTTGAGGGTGAAGTCCACCACTCGGCCGCCCACGGGTCGACCCGACACATCGACCACACGGAAGGTCACGAGGGCGGTTTCCTGCCGCCCCGCCCCACCCGTGCCGCGCAGCGAGATGGCGGTGGGCTGTGCCGAGACAAATTGGATGGAACCCACAGCGGGGGCGGATACCGTCACGATGCCGGTGGATGAAATGGTGGTGCCGCTGATGGTGGCGGTGACGGTATCCAGCGACGCGCAACCGATGTCGCGGTAAGTGGCATTGGCCACGCCGCTGATGGTGGTGGCGGTGGCGGTCAGCGCGGCACGCCCGCTCGATGCGCAGGGTGAGGAAAACCGAACCTCAAGCGGGGTGGATATAGGTGCCCCGGCAGAGGAAACGGTGACACTCACACCGGTCGTGCCGAATGCAGACAGGGACGGTGTTTGCACGTTGACGGCGCTGATGCTGACATTGGCCGCGCCGACCGAGTAGCCAAGCGATTGGCTCAAAGGGGTGACAACGGTGGCGATGGTGACCTGGGCAGCGGCGCTGACTGTGGTGGCACCGGACGCGGACAAACCGGCGGCGTTGAGAATGACGCTGGCCAGACCGTTCGCATCGGTCAGAGCAGTGCCAGTTGCAGGCGAGAACACGCCAAGTGTCGAATTGGTGGCAAACGTCACCACCACGCCGGCGAGGGGTGTGCCGGACGCGGAGCGGACAGTGGCGTTGACTTTGGCCGGGCTGCTGAACGAAATGGCGGCGCGTGGGGCAGTGGTGGCAAGCTCGGTCAGGGTGAGCGCCAATGTCGGCAGGCCGTTTGCAGAAACAGCCGAATCACTGGAAACGGCGCCACAGGCACTCAAGAATACTGCCACTGCCGCCATCGAAACAGCGAGTGACAATCCTGAACCCCGCTTGGCCAACACGCTGATATTCTGAAAGAAATTATTCGTAGTCAAGGTCGTATCCTTTTTTTTGGGCGCGCGCGGCCATCACCAAAGTATCTTCGACCTCTGAACGCCAGTCAAATTTTCCATGCCAGCCGATGCCGCCAAAGGCTGCGCAGAGTATATCGTTTTTGCGACTCATGGGGCCGTGCTGCGGATCCGTTAGCCCTTCACATTCATGACGCGGCTGACTGCAAATGTTTTGCGGCGGTTTCCACATCCACCAACATGCGGCCACAAAGCAGGATGTTGGCCGAGCGTTTCCGTGAATTTTTGATTGCCAGGGGCGGCAAACTAATTGAGCAGGCCACGGGGATTGTTGCCCGGTAAGGGGGCAAAATTTCTGAAGTTGCTGG
>JANPNJ010000176.1:0-4411 GCA_031427395.1 Burkholderiales bacterium | reverse complement strand
GTTTTCTGAATCAATGACAGGATTTTTCAAGTCTTGACCGACTGCGCTAAAATAGCGCGCTTAAGCTAGTGATCGCGCGTCGAAAGTCACGCCGGGCGCATCCGCTGCATGTGCCAAAGAAAAATCAGCAAATACATTACGAGAAATGAATATGTCCAAGGACACCATAAGTGTTACCAACGGCAGGCTGGGTGTAACTGCAAGTCCGTCGCATGACAAGGCAAGCGCCACCGCCAGGCACACAGCCTGTGCGGCCATGATGCTGTTGAGTCCCTTGACTGCGCTGGCGGCCTATGACGTGAATATCCCGCCGCCCGCCACCTCGATTGCGACCGATATCTACGGTTTGCACATGTACATCCTGTACTTTTGCGCGGTGATTTTTGTGGTGGTGTTTGCCGCAATGTTCTATTCGATTTTCAAATTCAGGAAATCAAAAGGCGCCAAGCCGGATGTCAATTTCCACGAGAGCACGTTAATCGAGATCATCTGGACCATCATTCCATTTTTTATCTTGTTGTTCATGGCGATTCCGGCCACCAAGTCGGTTCTCAACATGAAGGACACCACCAATCCCGACCTCACCATCAAGGTGACCGGATACCAGTGGGGATGGCGCTACGACTACGCCGCCGACGATGTCGGTTTTTATTCCACTCTGTCCACGCCCTGGAATCAAATAGGCCAGCCTGGCGAAGCGGCCAGTGAACAAAAGGGCAAGGATTATTTGCTGGAAGTGGATCACCCCATGGTGGTGCCGGTCGGCAAGCGGGTGCGTTTGCTGATTACCTCGAGCGATGTCATCCACGGCTGGTATGTGCCGCAGCTTGGCATCAACCAATACGGCATTCCGGGATTTATCAAGGATGTCTGGTTCAAGGCTGACCGGGTGGGCACTTTCAAAGGCCAATGCAGCCAGATTTGCGGCAAGCTGCACGGCTACATGCCGATCACCGTGGTGGTGATGTCCGATGCGGACTATGCCAAGTGGCTGGCTGAAGCCAAAGGCAAGTGGAGCGACAAAACCCCCGCTGCCACTGCTGCCGCCGCGCCGGCTGAGGACTACACCAAGGTGTACACCCTGGCCGAGATGAAAACCACCGGCGAAAAAATTTACACCGACAATTGCGCGGCCTGTCACCAGGCCAATGGCAAAGGCACGCCGCCCGCGTTTCCGGCGCTGTCCGGCTCAAAAATTGTTGCAGGACCGCTTGACGGGCAAATCAACATCCTGCTCAACGGCAAACCGGGCACCGCGATGACGTCATTCGCGCGTCTGTCCGACAGCGACATCGCGGCGGTCATGACTTATACCAAAAACGCATGGGACAACCATTCGGGCAAGGTAGTGCAGCCCGCCGACATCAAGGCCAAACGCAAGTCGTAACCAGCCACCGGCTTATTTGATCAAACGCATTCCAGTGGCCACAAGCTGCCGGCAGCCGCACCCGACAATAGTCTCAGGAGAGCAACATGGCATCAGCAAGCACACATGACCACAGCCACAGCGGACACGATGCGCACGACCATCACGGTCCGGGCCCATGGACGCGCATATTCACCACCACCAACCACAAAGACATCGGCTCGATGTATCTGTGGTTTTCGCTGGTGATGTTTTTTGTCGGCGGGGCGATGGCGCTGTTGATCCGCGCCGAGTTGTTCCAGCCAGGTTTGCAAATCGTCCAGCCGGAATTTTTCAATGCCCTCACCACCGTGCACGCGCTGGTGATGATTTTCGGCGCGGTGATGCCGGCGTTTGTGGGTTTCGCCAACTGGCTGATACCGATGCAAATCGGCACGGCCGACATGGCGTTTCCGCGCCTGAACAATTGGTCATTCTGGTTGTTGATTCCGGCCACCATCCTGTTGATGGGTTCGTTTTTTGTGCCGGGCGGCGCGGCATCATCGGGCTGGACGCTGTATCCGCCGCTGGTGACACAAGGCGGCATTGGCGTTGACATGACCATTCTGGCGATCCACATCCTCGGTGCCTCGTCCATCATGGGCTCGATCAACATCATCACCACCATCCTCAATCTGCGCGCGCCGGGCATGACCTTGATGCGCATGCCGATGTTTGTCTGGACTTGGCTCATCACCGCCTATCTCATTATTGCGGTGATGCCGGTGCTGGCCGGGTGCATCACCATGCTGCTGACGGATCGGCATTTCGGCACGTCGTTTTTCAACGCGGCGGGCGGCGGCGATCCCACCATGTTCATGCACATCTTCTGGTTCTTCGGCCATCCGGAAGTCTATATTTTGATTTTGCCCGCCTTTGGCATCATGTCGCAGATCATCCCCGCTTTTGCCAGAAAGCCCTTGTTTGGCTATGCCTCGATGGTTTACGCCACCGCCTCCATTGCGATTTTGTCGTTCATCGTCTGGGGACACCATATGTTCACGGTGGGCATGCCGGCGGCGGGTCAGCTCTTTTTCATGTATGCCACCATGCTCATCGCGGTGCCAACCGGCGTGAAAATTTTCAACTGGATTGCCACCATGTGGCGCGGCTCGATTTCGTTTGAGACACCGATGCTGTTTGCCATTGGTTTCCTCTGCATGTTCACGCTCGGCGGGTTCTCGGGATTGGTGCTGGCGATTGTGCCGGTCGATATTACATTGCACAACACCTACTACGTGGTCGCGCATTTCCACTATGTGTTGTTCCCCGGTGCCATCTGGGCGCTGATGGCGGGTGTGTATTTCTGGCTGCCAAAATGGACCGGCCGCATGTACAACGAAACACTCGGCAAATGGCATTTCTGGCTGTCGGCGATTTCGTTCAATGTGACATTTTTCCCGCAGCACTTTTTGGGGCTGGCCGGCATGCCGAGGCGCATACCCGATTACGCCCTGCAATTCGCCGACTGGAACCAGATTTCAACCATTGGCGCGTTTGCGCTGGGCATCAGCCAGTTGTTGTTTGTCTATAACGTGGTGGTGACCATCCGCTCGGGCAAAAAAGCCGAACAAAGACAGTGGGAAGCGGCCGAATCCATTGAGTGGACACACCTGCCCTCGCCGGTGCCGTATCACACTTTCGAGACGCCGCCAGATTTGCGCGGCGTGAAGATGGCGGGGCATTGATCGCCGCAGGTTTTGCCATGACACAAGAAAACACACCGCCCGCCGCAACCAACAACAAGGCAAAGTTTGTCACGTTGTTGGTGCTGCTTGCCTTTGTTGCGCTGGTGTTTGTGCTGACCATTTTGAAATTTGCAAAAGTCTGGTGATGAACGCGCAGAATCAACCGCTGGTTTTTGTTGACGACGTGCCCCTCACCGCCGGCGAGCGGCGTGACGCGTCCAGGGTCACGCTGGCCAAGCTGCTGCTGATCGTGGCCATGATGCTGGCCTTCTGCGCGGCCATGGTGCCGCTGTATCGGCAAATCTGCGAGGTGCTGGGCATCACCGCGACCAGGGCGGTGGCGCAAAACACCCAGGTCGATACATCCCGGTTGGTGAAAGTCGATTTTGACGCGAGCCTCAACAAAAATTTTGCGTGGACGTTCAAGCCGGTCGAAAAACACGTCGATGTCCATCCGGGCGCCATTGTCACGGTCAATTACCGCGTCACCAACACCATGCCGCACGCCACCACCGGCCGCGCCACACCCAGTTTTGCGCCGGCCGAGGGCGGCATTTATTTCAGCAAGCTCGCCTGTTTTTGTTTTTCAAACCAGACACTGCAGGCCGGCGAGACACGCGATATGCCGGTGACGTTTTTTGTTGATCCAAAACTGCCGGCGGCAATTGGTGCCATCACGCTGTCGTACACGTTTCATGACGTCACCCATGAAACGGGAAAATCGTAATCAATGGCGGCGGAAGTTTGAATCCTTGGAGAATCACATGAGTACAGATACCACAGCAACAGGCGGATATTATTTCGCCCCACCATCCAAATGGCCGCTGGTCGGCTCCATCGCGCTGCTGTTTCTGGGCGCGGGCACGGTCATGTGGATGAATCAAATCCAGCCGTGGGGCGGCGTGTTGCAACTCATCGGTTTTGCGATTTTGCTCTATATGCTGTTTGGCTGGTTTGGCATGGTCATCAGCGAAAGCGAATCCGGTTTGTATAACAGCCAGGTTGATCGCTCGTTCCGCTGGAGCATGGGCTGGTTCATTTTTTCCGAGGTGATGTTTTTCGCCGCGTTTTTCGGCGCGCTGTATTACGCGCGCATTTTTTCCATCCCCTGGCTGGGCGACTTGGACAACGCTTTTCTCTGGCAGGGTTATGAAGCCAAGTGGCCGACACTGGGGCCTTATTTTGAACAAAATCCGGCGCTGGTTTTCCAGACCATGGGTGCCTGGGGTATTCCCGCGCTCAACACCGCCTTGTTGCTGGCATCCGGCGTGACCATCACCTACGCCCACCATGCGCTGATCGCCAACAACCGCGGCGG
>JANPNJ010000175.1:0-3644 GCA_031427395.1 Burkholderiales bacterium | reverse complement strand
AACCATCGCGGTGGCCGCACCGGCGGTGCTGAATGCGATTTTTGCCGCGACCGGCAAACGTATTCGTGATTTGCCGCTGAAGCACCACAATTTGAAGGTGTGATGACACCGATGCGCCGACTGCCGTGCGCGTTGCTTTTTTTGGCGATGGCGGCGCATGCGGCGGAAGGGCACGCCGTGGCGACCTACACCATTGTCAGCGACGGCATCCCGGCCAGCCTCACCGCCACGCCGGGCGACATGCAACGCGGCGCGACTATTGTGCTGGATCGGCAATCCGGCTTGTGTGTGTTGTGCCACCAGGTGCCGTCCTCAACTGAAAAAATCCACAGCAATATCGCTGGCAATTTGGCCGGTGCAGGGGCGCGCTGGACGGCGGCGCAATTGCGGCTGCGGGTGGTGGACAGCCGCCAACTTGATCCGGCAAGCATCATGCCCGCCTATCACCGCATCGATGGATTGAGACGCGTGGGGGCGGCATGGGCGGGACAGCCGATTCTCAACGCGCAGCAAATCGAAGATGTGGTGGCGTATTTGGTCACGTTGAAATAAATGGCAACAATATTTTCACGCCGCGTATTTTTGGCAGTCGGCAGCAGTGCTGTGGCCGGCGTGCTGCTACGCCCCGCCGCGCTGCTGGCGGAGGATCGTGACCTCAATGCGCTGGTGAAAGCCTATGCCGGTGGTGCTGTGGCGCGCGAAGGCCGCGTCAAACTCGACATCGCCAAGCTGGTGGACAACGGCAACAGCGTGCCGATTGTGGTCAGTGTTGATAGCCCGATGACTGCGGAAGACCATGTGGTCGGCATTGCCGTGTTCAACGAAAAAAAATCCGCAGCACGAAGTCGCCGAATTTGAATTGGGATCACACAACGGCCAGGCGCGGGTGGCCACCCGCGTTCGTCTGGCAATGGGACAAAAACTGGTAGCAGCGGCGAAAATGCGCGACGGCAGTTGCTGGACACACACGGTCGAGGTGGTGGTCACCCTGGCGGCGTGTCTCGACGAATAGCCATCATGGCACGCACGCTCATCACCGTACCAACCCGGGCCCATCGCGGCGAGATCATCGAGCTGCGGGCGCTGATCCAGCACCCGATGGAAACCGGCTACCGGCGCGCCTCACTTGGGGCGATGCTGCCGCGTGATTTGATCCGCCGTTTCACTTGCTTGTTCGAGCCTTCCGGCGCGAATGAAAAAACTGAATTGATCTTCAGCGCGAGCCTGCATGCTGCCGTGGCGGCGAACCCCTATTTGTCATTTCATGCGCGGGTCACCCGCAGCGGTGTGTTTGTTTTTCGGTGGCAGGGCGACAACGGGTTTGCGCAGACCGAACGCGCGACCATCGTGGTGCGCTGATTTGATGCGCAATAGGAAGCCCGCCACGACCTTGCTTGTGCCGCTGTTGCTGGCGGGCTTTGCCACCTTTGCCACCTTGGCCACTTTTGCCGCCTTTGCCACGATTGCCACCTTGGCCACTCCCACACGCCTATCCGGATTTGATTTCATGCAGCCCGCCACCCAGGCGCTGCAACAAGACGATAGCCAGAATCCCGCGATGCTGTGGGTGAAAGACGGCGAGGCGCTGTGGCGGGCGCGGGCGGGCAGGGCGAACAAATCCTGCGCACAATGTCACGGTGCGGCCAGCGCCACCATGCGCGGCGTGGCGGCGCGTTATCCGGCGTATTCCCGCGCCTTGAAACAACCTGTCAATCTTGCCCAACAAATCAATTATTGCCGCACCACGCGCCAGCATGACCATGCGCTGCCACTGGAGCATGCCACGCTACTGAGCCTGGAAAGTTTTGTCGCCCGCCAATCACGCGGAATGCCGATCTCACCACCCGCCGATGCCAGGCTTGCACCTTCACGCAAACAAGGCGAGGCGCTGTTTTATCAACGTATTGGACAAATTGATCTGAGCTGCAAGGATTGCCACGATAAACTCGCAGGCCAATCGCTGGCGGGCAATATCATTCCGCAGGCGCATCCCACCGGCTACCCGATATACCGGCTGGAGTGGCAAGGTGTCGGCTCATTGCAGCGGCGCTTGCGCAATTGCCTGACCGGTGTGCGCGCCGAGCCGACTGCGCCTGGCAGCGCGGAGATGATAGCGCTGGAGGTTTATTTGGCATGGCGGTCGCGGGGCATGAAAGTTGAGTCGCCGGCAGTGCGACCATAATGTTCGCCCCCCTCCCCCACCCCCCGGCGACGGGAGAAGTGGCTAAACGGTGAATTTGCACAAGGCATTTTTGTTTTGTCACTGTGCCGTAAAATCCGCCCTTCACTTTTATATTCACCCCCATGCTCCCTTCGATTCAATCCCGCCTTGCCGTCGAAGTTTCCGCCCATCCCAACCAAATCGCCGCCGCCATTGCCCTGCTCGATGAAGGTGCCTCCGTACCGTTCATCGCACGTTATCGCAAAGAAGCCACCGGCGGGCTGGATGATATTCAGTTGCGGTTGCTCGAAGAGCGGCTGCGGTATTTGCGTGAGCTCGAAGGTCGTCGTGCGGCGATTCTGGAAAATATCGAAACGCAGGGCAAGCTGACCGACGAGTTAAAAACCGCCATCCGCAACGCCGCCGACAAAACCACGCTGGAAGATTTGTACCTGCCGTACAAACAAAAAACGCCGCACCAAGGCGATGATCGCGCGTGAAGCTGGCTTGGAGCCGCTGGCGGATGCATTGCTTGCCGACCCAACACTCACCCCTGAGGATGAAGCTGAAAAGTATTTATCAGCCGAACCCAAAACCGCCGAAAAAGACTCCGCAGTGGTTGATGTGAAAGCTGCGCTCGAAGGGGCGAAACAAATATTGATGGAACGTTTTTCGGAAGATGCCGCGCTGATTGGCCGGGTGCGTGATTACATGATTGCCCACGGTGTGGTCGACTCCAAGTTAGTCGAGGGCCAAGACGACAAGGGCGCCAAGTTTGCGGATTATTTTGCGTACGGCGAAACCATCAAAACCATTCCGTCACACCGTGCGCTGGCGTTATTTCGTGGTCGTAACGAAGGCGTGTTGACGGTGCTGTTGCGGCTCGACTCCGAAGCAGAAAAACCGGCGTGGAACGCGGCGTTTAATCCAGTGGAAGACATGGTGGCGGGTGTAAATAAAATCGCCAACAAGGCGCGTGCGGCGGACAAATGGCTGTGTGAAGTGGTGCGCTGGACCTGGCGCATCAAACTGTCGATGCATCTTGAAACCGAATTGATGTCGGCATTACGCGAGCGTGCGGAAATCGAAGCCATCCATGTTTTTGCCCGCAACTTAAAAGACCTGTTGCTCGCCGCACCCGCAGGCCCGCGCGCCACCATGGGCCTTGACCCCGGTATTCGCACCGGTGTAAAAGTGGCGGTGGTGGACCACACCGGCCAGGTGGTCGATACCGCCACCATTTACCCACACGAACCTCGCCGCGATTGGGATGGCGCGCTCGCGGTGCTGGGTGCGCTGGCGATGAAACACAATGTCGATTTGATTTCGATCGGCAACGGCACCGCATCACGCGAGACCGACAAACTCGCGACGGATTTAATCAAAATCCTGCACACGCATTTGTCCATCACCGCCCCGACCAAAAAGATCACCAAGATCGTGGTGTCCGAAGCGGGGGCATCGGTTTATTCTGCATCTGAAT
>JANPNJ010000174.1:0-5608 GCA_031427395.1 Burkholderiales bacterium | reverse complement strand
GCCAGCATTGCCGAGGCGGAACAGTACACATCCGCCGATAATTGAATGGCTCGTCCGACTTTGACCGGATCCAGCGCCTTGCCCGTGACCACAAAGTGAAAATGTATGCGAGTAAACACTTTCGGATCGGTTGCTGCCCGTTCGGCTTGCAATTCAACACGACAGTCCGTTACTGCCTGGCGTGATTTTTTCAAAATAAGGATGACGTCAATGGCGCTGCACGCCCCGGTGCCTGCGAGCACCAATTCCATTGGCCGCGCGCCCTGGTTTGTGCCGCCAACATCGGGAGAGCCATCCATAATAACGGCATGACCGGACTCGGTTTTGGCTTCAAACGCGACATTTCCCAGCCAGTTTATGTTCATTTTCATGTTTTATGGTCCATACCAAGGTCTTCCTTCCCAGTATAACCGTCGGCCACAGACCCAACCCGGCGAAGCGGCTGCGTAAATCCCAAGTTGACGACAGGGCCTTGAATACATTAAAATTTCAGGTTCTGCTAATCGTTCGCCCCGAAACCTACGAATGAGTGTTTTTTTTGCGTTTATCTGCGACGGAACCGCAGGTTAAAACAGGCGCAAAAAATCCTCAACAGCCGAACCCGAAATTTTAACGAGCCCACTATGAAAACCTTTTCCGCCAAACCGCAAGAAGTCGTGCACGGTTGGTTACACGTCGATGCCACCGACAAGGTGCTTGGCCGCCTCGCCGCCGCCGTTGCCTTGCGCCTGCGTGGCAAGCACAAGCCAGAGTACACCCCGCACGTTGACACCGGCGATTTCATCATTGTCACCAATGTCGAGAAACTGCGTGTCACCGGCAACAAAGCAGAAGACAAAATCTATTACCGCCACACCGGATATCCCGGCGGCATTTACGAGACCAACTTCAACAAGTTGCAGCAAAAACACCCCGAGCGCGTGCTGGAAAAAGCCGTCAAGGGCATGTTGCCAAAAAGGCCCCCTGGGCTACGCCATGATCAAGAAATTAAAGGTCTATGCCGGCAACACGCACCCTCATTCCGCGCAGCAACCCAAAGAACTCACGATTTAAGGAACCAGAAAATGGTCGGCAAATATCACTATGGAACGGGTCGCCGCAAGAGCGCGGTCGCACGTGTGTTCATCAAACTTGGCAAGGGTCAGATCGTGGTCAACGACAAGGCGCTTGATATTTATTTTTCACGCGAAACCGGACGCATGATTGTGCGCCAGCCGCTTGAGTTGACCGGCAACACCGACAGCTTTGACATCATGGTCAACGTCTTTGGCGGTGGAGAGTCCGGCCAGGCCGGCGCAGTGCGCCACGGCATCACCCGCGCCCTGATCGACTTCGACGCAAATCTGAAGCCCCAGCTTTCCAAGGCTGGATTAGACACACGTGATGAAAGCGAAGTTGAGCGCAAAAAAGTCGGTTTCCACAAGGCGCGTCGCCGCAAGCAGTTCTCGAAACGCTAAAAGATGTCAGGCGATTCCGTCCCAAAATGCAAAAAGCCGCCTTCTGCGGCTTTTTGCACGTTTTGACCGGGAATCCATCAGAAACTGTTCATTGCGGCAAAATTATGCGCAATCAAATGCAGTGCCCCCCATTCCCACACCACAAGCCACCGCATGCTCAGTGAAATGAAAATCCGCGGTTCCTGGCGAAAAATCCGCTCCAAGATTGGCATACGCTCCGACCGTGTGGCGATTCGTTCGCATGTACCTTGGTATGTAAAAGTGGGGGGCTATGGTTTTGCCATGGGCATCGCCGCCGCCATTGCCTGGGTGATTGTTGACAACAGCTATCGGATTACCGGATTCAGCCGCGAAGAAGCAAAAGCGCAAATCGACTTGTTGAAGGGCGAAAACACCAAGCTCAAACAAAGTTACGAGACCACAAAGTCCGCGCTCAACGAGCAAGAGAGCCGCCTGAAGGTTGAGACGGCATCAATGGTGGAGCTGACAAAAAGCCTGACGCAATTGCAGGACGAAAATGCCAGCCTGAAGGAAGACTTGGGTTTTTTGCGCAACGTCATGTCTTCCGGCAGTGTGCCTGAGGGGTTGGCGATCCAGAATTTCAAGGTTGAACCGGATGCGCTTCCAAACGAATTTCGCTACCGATTGTTGGTTACCCAGGGGGGCCAGCGCAAGCTGGATTTCAAGGGCAAAGTACAGATTATTGCTAAGGTGCAGCAGTTGGGCCAGGCAACCCAGGCCGTGCTGAGCTTCCCTTCCGATGCCGAATTACGCGCAGCGGCGGGGGCATTTGAATTCCGCTTTTACCAAAAAATTGACGGCAGGTTTAAAATCCCGGAAGGGACGCAGTTGAAAAATGTGCAGGTACGGATACTGGGCCTGCCGGGGTTTGATGTTCGTCTGCAGAGAAACATCAATCTTTAGTGGCATTCTTTTACCAGGAGTTGACCATGTTCAGCAACAAATCCACCAAACCCAGCCCGATCGACAGTTTGATTGGCGCGGGCACCATCATCACTGGCGACGTGCAATTCACCGGCGGGCTGCGCATTGACGGCACGGTAAAAGGCAACATCAAGGCAATGGGCGACAAGCCGGGGACGCTGGTTTTGTCCGAGCTGGCCAAAATCGAAGGCGAAATTGAAGTGGCGCATGTGGTGGTCAACGGCACAGTGGCAGGCCCCGTGCGGGCGCGAGAGTATCTGGAGCTGATGCCCAAGGCGCGGGTCACGGGCGATGTGACCTACAAAACCATTGAAATACACGTCGGTGCCATCGTCATGGGCCGCATGGTACATGACGGTGAGGCGCGCAATAGTGATAAAGTGATAGAGTTCAAACCCGCTTCCGGAAATTAGAGTCTTGAATGGCGTCGAATCGCCCTGATCTGTAACACCATGCAATGCCGCTGATCGCAGCGGCCAGGAGAACCAAATGAATGATATGTCGATGATGCCCTCCCCGCTGTTGTTTACCGACAACGCGGCTGACAAGGTGAAGTCGCTGATTGAGGAAGAAGGCAACAACGACCTCAAACTGCGCGTGTTTGTCACCGGTGGCGGCTGTTCGGGCCTGCAATACGGTTTCACGTTTGACGAAATCACCAATGACGACGACACCATCATGGAAAAAAAGGGTGTGCAATTGCTGATTGACCCGATGAGCTACCAATACCTGATCGGCGCCGAAATCGATTATTCGGAAGGGCTGGAGGGCGCGCAGTTTGTCATCAAAAACCCGAGTGCCACCAGCACCTGCGGCTGCGGATCGTCGTTTTCCGCTTAGTGCATTTATGGCAAATCCCGCAATAAAAACGGAGGCTGCGGCCTCCTTTTTTATTGCCCAACGGCTGTTGGCGCGCGACACCCGCCAAATAAAAACCCGCTAAAATTGCCCGGCTGCCAATCACGGGTTATCGCCATTTTTTTGCCTGGCCGGGAACCATTTCCGCGTTTGGTCGCAAACCTACGGTCTGTCTACCGCCAAGCCAATACAATCACCCTGCAAAATTTCGTCCAAGGGTTATTGGCCAGCCAACAGTAGTCGTCGCGCCAATCCCCCTGCAGCATTCCCCCACAATCCCAAAAGGAAGGGTCTCTGATCATGTTTTTTGTTACGACACCATCATCCATAGCGTCAAACAAGAATTTTGTCCCCAAGGCGCTGACTGCCGCCGTATTGGCGACATTGTCAGTTGCGTTGTCTGCCCAGACGCCCGCTGGCGCACCACCCACAGCCGCCGCGCCAGCGGCCGCCAGCGCACCCGCCACCGTCGGCGCACCGGCGGCACCTGCGCCAAGGCCATTTAAAGACATCATCAAGGACGCCAAGCTGACACCGGGCTTTTTCAACACCTATCAAAAGGACGAAAAAGTCTGGCTGGCGATCCGGCCCGAGCAATTCGACAAGCCGTTTTTCTTCACCTTCAACATCCCGCAAAGTGTCGGCGAGCGCGGCCTGTATGGCTCGCAAATGGGCGGCGCCGAATTGGCGGTGTTCAAAAAAATCGGCAACCAGATCCAGTTAATCGCCAAAAATGCCGAATATTACGCGACCCCTGGCACCCCGCAGGCGAAATTTGTTTCGGAGGGATTTTCTGACTCGTTGCTGTCGAGTGCCGCCGCTGTTTCCGCGCCCGATCCCGAATCCAAAGCGGTGCTGATTGAAGCCAACACCTTGTTGTTTGTGGATATTCCCGGCTATCTGACGCGCCTTGAGTATGCCTATCGCATGCCTTTCGCACTTGACACCCGCAACACCAGCTTCAGCCATGTCAACAACAACGACATGATCACCGGCCTCAGGGTGCAAGCGCACTTTTCGGTGCCCAAGCTCAATGCGCCGCCGTTGACCCCTTCCCCGACACCCATGCCTACGCCGCCACAGAGCACGCCGGATCCGCGCAGCCTGTTTGTGAGTTTTTATTTTTCGTTCGCCAAATTGCCGGATGCGCCAATGACACCGCGTCTGGCAGACGAGCGGGTTGGACATTTTGTCGCCACCCGCACCAATTTTGACGAAGACACCTCACCCAAGGTCAAGCAGCACTTCGTCAAACGCTGGCGTCTGGAAAAGAAAGACCCGGCCGCCGCCATGTCCGAGCCGAAGGAGCCGATTGTGTTTTGGATGGACAGCAACATCCCGCTCAAATACCGCAAATCCACTGAGGCCGGCATATTGGAATGGAACAAGGCGTTTGAAAAAATCGGCTTCAAGAATGCCATTGTCGCCAAACAGCAAACCGACAAGGATACGTTTGACACCATGGATGCCCGCCACGCCTCGGTGCGCTGGTTTGTCGGCGCGGATGTTGGCTTTGCCATTGGCCCGTCACACATGGACCCGCGCACCGGCGAGATACTCGACGCCGACATCGGCATGTCGGATGTGTTCGGCCGCGGTGCCCGCCGTTTGGTGGCGGAGGATATTGGCAAGCCGATGGTGTTTGACGCGGCCATGGCCGGTGCCATGGCGCCGACCTTGAAACACGTCGCGCAGCAGTCGCTCTACATGCAGTGCAACTACAT
Organism: Burkholderiales bacterium; assembly: GCA_031427395.1. GTDB lineage: Bacteria > Pseudomonadota > Gammaproteobacteria > Burkholderiales > Usitatibacteraceae > UKL13-2. The sequence goes on along the minus strand of JANPNJ010000174.1, from coordinate 624 downwards.
GGCGGAAAAAGCGCACGACTATCATTTCGCCATGGACATCCTCGAAGCGCGTGGACTGGAGATGGATTCGCCCGAGGCGGAAAAACTCGCCCAAGCCTATGTGCTGGATGTGATGATGCATGAAGTCGGCCACACGCTGGGCTTTCGCCACAACTTCCGTTCGTCGATGATTTATTCGCTGAAGCAGGTGCAGGATCCGGCCTTCACCAAAGTCAACGGCATCTCCGGATCGGTGATGGAATACAACCCGTTCAATCTCGCCGCCAATGGCGAAAAGCAGGGTGAATACGGCATGTCCACGCTGGGGCCATACGACTACCTCGCCGTGGAGTACGCCTACAAGCCGCTTGATCCCAAAACCGAAAAGGCTGACTTGGCGGCGATTGCGTCAAAGTCCACCTCCAATCCATTGCTGGCCTACGCCACCGACGAAGATGCGATTGTCGGCATGGACCCGGAAGTCAACCAGCGTGATCTGGGTTCGGACCCGATCGAATACTACAAAAAGCGCATGAAGTTATCGCGCGAATTGTGGGATCGGGTGCAGGGCCTGCAACTCAAGCCGGGCGAAAGTTACGAACGCCTGACGCGGTCATTTGCTTCCGGCTTTCGCTCGCTGACGCA
>JANPNJ010000173.1:0-5821 GCA_031427395.1 Burkholderiales bacterium | reverse complement strand
GACGTCATCATCGCCGACGAGCCGACCACCGCGCTCGATGTCACCATCCAGGGGCAAATACTTTTTGAGATGCAAAAAATCTGCCGTGAGTCCGGCACCGCGCTCATCTGGATTACCCACGACCTTTCCGTCATCGCCGGCCTTGCCGACAACATTGCCGTGATGTACGCGGGCAAGATTGTCGAGAGCGGCAGCGTCGGGGATGTGCTGGATCGACCCCTGCATCCCTACACCCGCGGCCTGCTTGGATCGGTGCCGTCAAACAACCCGCGCGGTCAGCCGCTCAAACAAATCCGCGGCATGACCCCCACGCTGCTGGGCATCGGCGCGGGCTGCGCGTTTCGGGCGCGCTGCGACAGCCGCGATGCAGCGTGTGAAGCCATGCCAGACATGACGGCGAATGGTGCTGGTTTTGTTCGCTGTCATCATCCATATATTCAACCGCCGATGAACGCCGACAAAAACAAATGCGCGCCGAAAAAATAGTTAAAAGGCAATAACCATGAGCTGTTTGAGCACAAAATGCCTGAAAAGCCGCTCTGATATTGGAGTTTGTCATTTTATCCGCGCTCATCGGCGCATATCGGCGTCGATCCGCGGTTACAAAATTGTGGCATCCCCATGACCCCACTACTCGAACTCAAACACATCTCCAAACGCTTCGAGAAAAAACTCGACGCGGCCGGACGCATCGCCAAAAAATTCGGCGCGTCTCTCGCCGATGAAGTGGTGCATGCGGTGGATGATGTCAGCCTCACCATCCACGAAGGCGAAGTGGTGGGCCTGGTGGGGGAATCCGGCTGTGGCAAATCCACTCTCGGGCGCATTGTGGTGGGCTTGCATCAACCCAGCAGCGGCGAAAAAATCTGGCGCGGCAAGCCGGTGTCCGACATGAGCGGGACAGAAAAACGCGCCATGCAGCTCGCAGGACAAATGATTTTCCAGGATCCCTATGCCTCGTTGAATCCGCGTCTGCGGGTGGAGGACATCATCGGCGAGGCGCCGGTGGTGCATGGCCTCATCCAGGCGCATGAAAAGTCGCAATACGTTGCCGCGCTGATGGAAAAAGTTGGCCTCGACGCCAGCCTGTCCAGGCGATTCCCGCATCAATTTTCCGGCGGCCAGCGCGCGCGCATCGGCATCGCCCGCGCCCTCGCGGTCAAGCCTGGTTTTATAGTTTGTGATGAAGCGGTGGCCGCACTCGATGTGTCGATCCAGGCACAGGTGCTGAATTTATTCATCGCGCTGCGTGAAGAGTTGAGGCTGACCTATCTTTTTATCAGCCACGATCTGGGTGTGGTGCAGCATGTGTCGGATCGTGTTGTGGTCATGTATCTGGGGCGCATTGTCGAGGAAGGCCCGACCGAGGCGATTTTTGCCTCGCCCAATCATCCCTACACACAAGCCCTGCTGAAAGAAGTGCCCTCGCTCATGGTGCGAAAAAAAGATTTTGCGGCGGTCAAGGGCGAAATCCCCTCGCCGCTGAATCCGCCGACGGGCTGTCATTTCCATCCGCGCTGCCCGCACGCCACAGCACGCTGTGCCGAGGTGACGCCGCCATTGAAACAAATCGCGCCATTGCGTTATGCTGCATGTCACCTGAATTCCGATACCTGAATTTTTTACAAAATCATCCCATGACCACTCCTCCCCAACACGACGCCTACACCCTGATTGCCGCCACCACCACCCATGACCACACGGTGCCGGTGATTTTTGATTCGCCCCACAGCGGCACGCGTTACCCGCAAAATTTTGACCACACCGTCAGCCACGCCTCGTTGCGCCGCGCCGAGGATACCCACGTCGAGGCGCTGTATGCCGACGCGCCCGAGCTGGGTGCGGCGCTGCTCATCGCGCATTTTCCGCGCAGCTACATTGATGCCAACCGCTCGATTCTGGACATTGATCCGGCGCTGCTGGATGCCGCGTGGCCGGGCCCGGTCAATCTCTCCAAAAAAACCGACAAAGGCATCGGCCTGGTGTGGCGCCTGCTCGACACGGGGGAAGCGATCTACAACCGCAAATTGTCGGTGCAAGAAGTACAGGCACGCATTGCCGAATGTTATGCGCCGTACCACAAGGCATTGCGTGACAACATCAATGCCGCGCACAAACACTATGGCGCGGCGTGGCACGTCAATTGCCATTCGATGCCCGCCATGTCGTCGGTCATTTCCGAAGAAGGCCCTGGTGTCGCGCGCGCCGACTTTGTGTTGGGCGACCGCGACGGCACCACCTGCTCGCCGGAATTCACCTCGTTTGTCGCCATCACCCTCAAAGACATGGGCTACGATGTGCGGGTGAACGATCCCTACAAAGGGGTCGAATTGGTGCGCGCGTATTCGGACCCGGCCAACAACCGGCATTCATTGCAGGTTGAGGTCAATCGCCGACTCTACATGGATGAAGACAGCCGCGAGCGCACCGGCAATTTTGCCGCGCTGAAACAAGACATCACCCGCCTGATCGAGGAAATCGCCGCCTACGCGCATGAGCGCATTCCCGAACATAAACATGACGATGACTGCGGCCATCATCACCATCATGGGCACAAACATGACCACTGACCACGCCGCCTATCCGGTCGAACTTTCCCCTCCGGACATCTCCCCGTACCGCGCGGGCAACACCGGTGTTGACTACATCACCACGTTTGATTCCGGCAAATCCGGCCCGCACGTCATGGTCAACGCCATCACCCATGGCAACGAAATTTGTGGTGCCATCGCGCTTGATCGCCTGTTCAACATGAACCTGCGGCCGCTCACCGGCAAACTGTCGCTGTCGTTTGCCAATGTGGATGCCTACCACCGCTGGGACGTGCGCCACCCCCACGCCAACCGATTTGTCGATGAGGATTTCAACCGCGTCTGGACGCCGCAGACATTGGATGGCGTGCGCGATTCAAGTGAATTGCGTCGCGCCCGCGTGATGCGCCACGTCATCGACGACATCGATTTTTTGCTCGACATCCACTCCATGCACGACCCACATGGCGCGGTGATGATTTGCGGTGCGCTCGACAAAGGCATTGCATTTTCACAACAAGTCGGCATCCCCGAATTCATCGTCAGTGATGCCGGCCACGCCAACGGCACACGCATGCGCGACTACGGCGGCTTTGCTGATCCGCAATCGAAAAAAAACGCGCTGCTGGTCGAGTGTGGCCAACACTGGGAGCGCGCTGCGGAAGATGTTGCCTGGCAAGCCACCTGGCGTTTTTTGCGCGCGACAAATTGTGTGGCGCGCGAATTGGCGGATGCCCAAATCGATGTGACCCCGCCACCCAAAACCAAAGTCGTGCGCGTGACCGATGCACTGATTGCCACCAGCGCCGATTATCGTTTTCGTGACGGCACCCGAGGTCTCGACATCATCGCCAGGAAGGGGGAGGTGATCGCCCATGACGGCGGCCAGGCGGTATTGGCACCCTACGACAACTGTGTGCTCATCATGCCGACACTTCGGCATGTGAAGCCGGGGTTGACGGTGGTAAGGATCGGGCGGTTGGGTTGAAGGTTGAAGGTTGAGGGTTGAGGATTGAGGAGTGAGGACTGGGGACGTCTACTCAGTCTTCCCCGAAGGCCGAATCCCCAATTGTTTCAATTTCCGGTATAGATGCGTGCGCTCCAGCCCGACCCGGTCCGCCACGCGCGACATGTTGCCGTCCTCGCGGCGGATGTGGTGCAGGAAGTACTGGTACTCAAAGCGTTCGCGCGCCTCGCGCAGCGGCAAATCGTAGGGGATTCCGCCCATCGGCGTGTCTCCCGCTGAAATATTGAGGCCGAGCTCGGTGGCCACGCGGGTCACGTCCTCGACGGAGATTTCGTCGGCGAGGCTGGTGAGCGCGAGTGTCTTGACCGCGCTTTGCAGCACCGGCAGGTTCCCCGGCCATTCCAGGTTGCGCAGGCTGTTGAGTGCGCCGACACTGAAGCCGCGCATCGCACATTCGTTGGCTTCGATCATTTGCAGGAGCATGGTGCTGGCCAGGTCGGGAATGTCCTCGGCATGTTCGCGCAGGGAGGGAATGCGCAGGGTGATGCCGGAGAGTTGTGCGTGCAGGTTGGAGTCGAACTCACCTGATTCGATCATCGGCAACAGGGCGTGCGCGGTGGCGGCCACCAGCCGCACATTGAATTTTTCGAGCTTGGTGATGAGTTGCGACAAGCCGCGCTGCTCATTGCGGTTCAGGCGCTCGATGTCTTCGAGGAACAGCACCCCGTCGCGCGCTTCGGCGAGCGGGGCAAACGGATTTTGCGCAAGCCAGGCGTGATCGGCCGGGGCGAGCCACGGGGTATTGCGCAAATGCACCATGCGGGCAATCAGCTCAAATCCGCAGCCGGTTTCACCGGACAGCAACAGCGGCACTTTCAGGCGGCTGACCTGGTCCAGCCGCTGGCGCAGCTCGGTAATGACCTTGGCGCGGCCCAAATGGGCGAATGACAGACCCGGTTTGGCCAACACGCGCCCGCCGGCCAGTGCTTTGCCGACAGCGGCGATCAATTTTGGCAGGCTGATTGGCTTTTCCAGAAAATCAAACGCGCCGATGCGGGTGGCCTCGATGGCGGACTCGATGGTGCCATGCCCCGACATCATCACCACCGGCATGGTCAATTGGCCGGCCTGTGACCATTCCTTCAACAGCGTGATGCCGTCGGTGTCAGGCATCCAGATGTCGAGCAGGACGAGATCCGGCCGCGCCTCGCGGCGGGCGTTGCGTGCGGCTTGCGCGTTCTCGGCGAGTTTCACGGTGTAACCCTCGTCCTTGAGGATTTCCGAGAGCAGCTCGCGGATGCCGATTTCGTCGTCAACGACCAATATATTGTTTGCAGGCATAACCATTCCCTGTGTGCAGTTTAACGCGGATGTGTGATTGCATGACCAGACGGTGAATCGCCCCGTCCCGGTGAGATCGGCAGGGTGATTGTCACCACCGCGCCGTGCGGCAGGATGTTTTCGATATCGATGGCACCGTGGTGCTCATCAATGATTTTTTTGACGATGGGCAGGCCAAGCCCCGTCCCCTTGGCCTTGGTGGTGACATAGGGCTCAAACATGCGTGCCACCACATCGTCACTGATGCCGCCGCCGTTGTCGGCAACCGTCAACACCAGGTTGTCCGCGTCACGGCGGGTGGTGACGGTGATGGTTGGTGCGGCGTCATCCGGCGCGGTCGTTGCCATCGCGTCCTGCGCGTTTTGCATGAGGTTGTGCATGACCTGCCGCAGCAAGGAGGCGTCGGCCGATATGACCGGCAGATTGTCGGCAAGATCGATAATCAGCCTGGCCTGCATGGTTTCATACAGCACCAACACATCGGTGATGATTTCGTTCAGCGACACGGGGCCTGGCCGGAAGCGCGAGGCGCGGGAATACAGGCTGAAATCGTCCACCATGCTTTTCAGCGCCCCGACCTGTGCGACGATGGTATGGGTGGCGCGATTGAGCAATTCGCGCTCCGCAAGGGGCAGTTTGTCGGCGAGCTTCATCTGTAGGCGCTCGGCGGACAACTGGATCGGTGTCAGGGGATTTTTGATTTCATGGGCCAATCTGCGCGCCACTTCACCCCAGGCGGCATCACGCTGCGCCTGGATCAAGCCGGTGATGTCGTCAAACACCAAAATAAAATCGGCATCGGTCGCCTGCGGCAGCCTGGTGCCGCGCACCAGCAGGGTACGGTTGCGGACGGCCTTCATTTGCAGTGTGCTCTGCGCGATATTGGGCAAGTTGCTTTGTCCCGACCCGGCTGGCACCTGGGCGCCAAAGCGGATGGCAAATTGTTTTTCCCACGGCTTGTCGCGTTCCTGGGTGAGTTGCG
>JANPNJ010000172.1:0-3300 GCA_031427395.1 Burkholderiales bacterium | reverse complement strand
TTGCGGTCGGCATCGGTGTGCCCGGCGGTCATGGTGACAAAGATCGGAATAATGCCGAGCGGATTGACGATGACCAGCATCGCCACAAAAATTTTGATGTAGGCGGCGACGCTGAGGGTGCCTTCAAACATGTTTAGTCCCGTGAATTCCGCGTTGCGCGTGAAAGATTGCCGCAGTTGTTTTGGCAATGGCAAAAAAAATCATATCGTCTCCCAAAGACAGCGGATCGGCACAGCATACAGCCTGTCGCCAAACGGTGCGGTCACTTCGCCGTCATACAGCACCACCCCGGCGGCAAAATTCTTGCCAGTGCTTTCCTGGAGCTTGCGCAATCCACGAAAATCGGCGGCGGTGACGGTGGCGGCGGCCTTGACCTCAATGCCGGCAATGCGCTGGCCGCTGGCCTCGATCACCATATCCACCTCCACGCCGTCCTTGTCGCGGAAGTGGTGAAAGGCAACGGGCGCATCCTGCCAGCCCGCCTGACGCCGCAACTCCTGGAATACAAAGCTCTCGAGCATTTGTCCCAGCAGATTGCGATCCGCCCACAGCCCGGCGGCATCCACGCCCAGCAAGGCGCAGGCCAGCCCGGTATCGCCCAAGTGAAGCTTGGGTGTTTTGATGAGCCGGCTCAATCGGTTGCTATGCCAGGGTGGCAACTCTTCCAGCAAAAACACCTGCGCCAACAGGGTCACATAATCGCGAATCGTCGGTCGGCTCAAATGAAATGGCGCGGCCAGATCGGAGACATTGAGCAGCCGCGCGGTCTGCCCGGCCGCCAATGTCAGCAGACGCGGCAGCACATCAAGCGCACTGATGCGCGCCAGGTCGCGCACGTCACGCTGCACCAGTGTGTCGATGTAATCGCGGTACCAGGCGGCACGCCGTCGCGGCAGCGCGCGCGTCAATGCGGCGGGATAGCCGCCTGCGGCGATGCGCTCGGCCAGTTGCCTGCCCAAACGTGCCCGCTGTTTGGATTTGAAACCCGCGCCAAACAACACATCAAGAAAGCGCGATTGCCTGCCCGCCAATTCTGATTGCGCCAGCGGATGCAGCCGCAATATCTCCATCCGACCAGCCAGCGAATCCGCCAGCCTGGGCAGCAACAGCACATTGGCCGAACCGGTCAGAATGAACCGTCCAGGTCGCCGGTCACGATCCACCGCCAGCTTCAAGGCAGTAAACAATGCTGGCACCCTCTGCACCTCGTCCAGCACCACTTTGTCTGGCAAATCGCCGACAAAACCCGCCGGGTCTGCCTCCGCAGAGGCACGCAACACGTCGTCGTCAAAGCTGAGATAGGCGTAGCCTGCACGATCACCGACGGCGCGGGCGAGTGTGGTCTTTCCACATTGGCGCGGCCCGTGGATCAATACCACCGGCGAATCAGCCAATGCCTCCAGCAAGCGCGGACGGACAAACCGGGGATGAAATGTCGGGTTGATCATATCGGCCAATTGTAACCCAACTAGTCGGCCAATTGAAAGGTTTATCGTCGGCCAAATGAAAGGAAAACCAGCCCGCGCGGCAAACGCCGGGCGTCATCAAACTCACTCAATCCCGCGCCGCGCGTGTCAGGTTGCCGCGCATTTTCACTTGTTCCACCAAATACTCGTGCAGCCCCTCACACGCGGCCTCGAGCAAATCCAGCACCAGTTCAAAATCCTGCGGCTTGCCCTGGTAGGGGTCGGGCACTTCGTTTTCGTCTTCCTCGCCGCCGTAGTCCATCATCAGCTCGATTTTGTTTTGCAGGCGCGTCGGGCACATGGACGTGAGATGGCGGCGGTTGGTTTCATCCATCGCAATCACATAATCAAACCGCTCAAAATCACTCGGGCTGACTTCGCGCGCCCTGAGCGGCGTGAGGTCATAGCCGCGTTTGGCGGCGTGGCTGACGGCGCGCGCATCCGGCGGCGCGCCTTCGTGGTAGCCGTGGGTGCCGGCCGAATCAATATCGATCTTGCCCTTGAGCGGACCCTCTTCGACCATTTTGCGAAACACCGCCTCGGCAGTGGGGGAACGGCAGATATTGCCCATGCAAACAAACAATACTTTCATGCGGCCTCGTCAGTATTCAATGTGTCATCCTTGCCGCCCAACAGCAGCAGCCGGTTGCGCATCATGCGTAGATCATCGCGCAGTTGCGCGGCTTTTTCAAATTCGAGATTGCGCGCGGCATCGAGCATTTCGCGCTCCAGCTTGCGGATGGCCACGTCCATTTGTTTTTCCGACATGGCGGCGTAGTGTTTGCGCTCCTGGGCCACCTTTTTTTCGCTGCGTTTGACATCGAGATCATACACGCCGTCGATCATGTCCTTGATACCCTTGGTGACCGAGCGCGGTGTGATGTTATGTGTGAGATTGTGCGCCACTTGCCTGGCGCGGCGGCGGCTGGTCTCGGAAATCGCGCGCTGCATCGAGTCGGTTTCCCGATCCGCATACAAAATCGCCGTGCCGTTGAGATTGCGCGCGGCGCGGCCGATGGTTTGGATCAGCGAGCGGGTGCTGCGCAAAAACCCCTCCTTGTCGGCGTCAAGTATCGCCACCAACGAGACTTCGGGAATGTCGAGGCCCTCACGCAGAAGATTGATGCCGACCAGCACATCAAACATGCCGGCGCGCAAATCACGGATGATTTCGACGCGCTCGACGGTGTCAATGTCCGAATGCAAATAACGCACCTTCACACCATGCTCGGCCAGATAATCGGTGAGGTCCTCCGACATGCGCTTGGTGAGTGTGGTCACCAACACCCGCTCGCCGACCGCCACCCGTTTGTTGATTTCGGACAGCACATCATCGACCTGGGTGGTGGCCGGGCGCACGGAAATCATTGGATCCACCAGCCCGGTCGGGCGCACCAATTGCTCGACCACCTGTGCCGCGTGTTCCGCCTCGTAAACAGCCGGGGTTGCCGAGACAAATACCGTCTGGCGCATCATGCTTTCAAATTCATCAAAGCGCAGCGGCCGGTTGTCCATGGCGGACGGCAGGCGAAAACCAAAATCGACCAGGTTTTCCTTGCGCGCACGATCCCCCTTGTACATGCCGCCCACTTGCGGCACGGTGACGTGGCTTTCGTCAATAATCATCAACGCATTTTTGGGCAGATAGTCCACCAGTGTCGGTGGCGGCGAGCCGGGCGGGCGGCCTGTCAGGTGCCGCGAATAATTTTCGATGCCTTTGCAAAAGCCGATTTCGTTGAGCATTTCCAGGTCAAAGGTGGTGCGCTGCTGGATGCGCTGCGCTTCGACCAGCTTGCCTTCGGCGTGGAAATATTCGATGCGATCACGCAATTCG
>JANPNJ010000171.1:0-9107 GCA_031427395.1 Burkholderiales bacterium | reverse complement strand
CACCCTCAATATTTCGCTCGACACCATGATTTTGCATACCCAGGCGGTGATGCGCGGCGCGCAACACGCCATGGTGATGCTCGACATGCCATTTGCGAGTTATCAGGAATCGAAGGAGCAGGCGTACCGCCATTGCGCCCGCGCCATGGCCGAATCGGGTTGCCAGGCGCTCAAACTCGAAGGCGGGGCGGAACTGGTTGAAACGGTCGAATTTTTGGTGGCGCGCGGCATCCCAATCATGCCGCACATTGGCCTGATGCCGCAGCGGGTCAATGCGATGGGCGGATTCAAGGCGCAGGGGCGTGAAGACGGCGCGGCGGACAAGTGGGTGCGCATCGCCAGGGATTTTGAGGCGGCAGGCGCATTTTCGGTGTTGATCGAAGGCACGGTCGAGCCGGTGGCGCGCGCCGTGACCGAGGCGCTGTCCATCCCGGTTATCGGCATTGGCGCCTCACCCGCCTGTGACGGGCAGGTGCTGGTGACCGAGGACATCACCGGATTGTTTGCCGACTTCACGCCGAAATTCGCCAGGCGTTATGCCGATGTCGGCGCGGAAATTTCTGCTGCGGCGGAAGCCTATGCCAATGATGTGCGTGCGGGAACCTTTCCGACGCTTGAGCATTGTTTTGGTGTGAAGAAGTAACGCGCCTACGCCACCGCCGCCCGCACCTGCTCCAGCGCCAAAGGATCCTCGATGGTGGTCAGATCGCCCGGATCACGTTGCTCACACAATGCCTGGATCGCGCGGCGCAGCAATTTCCCCGAGCGCGTCTTGGGCAGCATGGTGACAAAATGCACCCGCGCGGGACGGCCTATCGCGCCGAGCTCGCGGTCCACGGTGGCCATGACTTCTTTTTCATGCGCGGCGGCGGCTTCCGGATCGGCAACTTTGCTTGTGTCTTTGACCACGGCAAAGGCCACCGGCACCTGCCCCTTGAGCGCATCGGCCACGCCCACCACCGCGACTTCGGCGATGTTGCTGTGCGCCTGGATCGCCTCTTCAATTTCGCGCGTGCCGAGGCGGTGGCCGGCCACATTGATCACGTCATCGGTGCGCCCCATGATGTAGTAGTAACCGTCCCCATCTTGCGTGGCCCAGTCGAAGGTGGTGTACACCATCTCGTCCTTGAACATGGAGAAATAGGTTTTGACAAAACGCGCGTCGTCGCCCCAGATGGTGGACATGCAGCCCGGCGGCAGCGGAGGCACAATGCACAACACGCCTTTTTCGTTGGCGGCGACGGCGGCACCGCTATCCTCGTGTTTGAGCTTGACGTTATAGCCATACACCGCAAAACTCGGTGAGCCCAGTTTGCGCGGGGTATCCTCAATGCCCGGCTGGGCGCTGAGAATGGGCCAGCCGCTTTCGGTCTGCCAGTAGTTGTCGATGACTTTTACGCCGGTACCTTTTTCGATCCACTCGCTGGTGGGCTGATCCAGCGGCTCGCCCGCCAGATAAAGATAGCGCAGACTGGAGGTGTCATATTTCGCCAGCCACGCGGGGTCTTGCTTTTTCAGCACCCGCACGGCGGTGGGTGAGGAGAACATCGCCACCACATTATATTGCTCGACAATCTTCCACCAGACACCGGGGTCGGGGCGGATCGGCAGGCCTTCGTACATGATGGTGGTCGAGCCGTTGATCAAGGGCCCGTAGATGATGTACGAGTGCCCCACCACCCAGCCGATGTCGGAAGTGCAAAAAAACGCCTCGCCGGGATGGGTGGAAAAAATATTCGGCATCGAAGCGGCCAGCGCCACCGCGTAGCCGCCGGTGTCGCGCTGCACACCCTTGGGTTTGCCGGTGGTGCCGCTGGTGTAGAGGATGTATGACGGGTGGCTGGACTCGACCCACTCACACGCCACCACTTCGCCAACGTGACGCGGCCACAGGGCGGCGTAATCCATGTCGCGGCCGGGCAGCACCTGCATGGCGCGGTCAAGATGCCGGTTGACAATCACCACATGCCGCGGTGGGTGTTTGGCGAGCTTGATGGCTTCGTCGGTGAGCGGCTTCAGCGGGATGATTTTTCCGGCGCGTGAGCCGGCATCGGCGGTGATCATCACCCTGGGTTTGGCGTCATCGATGCGCGCGGCCAGCGAGGCCGCGGCAAAACCGCCAAACACCACCGAGTGGATCGCGCCGATGCGCACCGTGGCCAGCATCGCAAACACCGCCTCGGGAACCATCGGCATGTAGATCAGCACGCGGTCGCCTTTGCCCACGCCGAGTGATTTCAGCACGGCCGCGAATTTGTTCACCTCCTCAAACAACTGGCGGTAGGTGAAGGTGCGGGTTTGTTCGACCTCTGAGGAAATCCACACCAGCGCGTTTTGCTCCGCGCGCGTGGCGAGGTGGCGGTCCACGGCGTTGTAACAAAGATTGGTTTCGCCGCCGACAAACCATTTGGCGAACGGCGGATTGGAATAATCACAAACCTGGTGAAACGGTGTGACCCAGTCGATGCGCTGCGCCTGCCTGGTCCAGAATTCTTCGGCATTGCCCAATGAGGCGGCGTGGGTCTTTTGGTAGGTGTTTTTGCTTGCGGCCATGTCAGTCATGCGTCCCGTGGGCATCACTTGAAAATAATTGCTTCAATGGCGGAAATCAGGGCTTGGGATTTTGCCGGCTTGGTGAGATAGCCGTTGGCCCCGCATTTCAGTCCCTTCAAAATATCCTCAAGTGCGCCCAGGCTCGACAACATCAACACCGGCAGGTTCTTCATTTTTCCGCTGGAGCGGATGCGGTTGAGAATATCGAAGCCATTGGCGTCAGGGAGCTGCACGTCGAGCAACACCAGATCAGGCTTGGCTTTGAATCCTTCGACAATTTCCGCCCGGTTGGCGGCACGTACCACCCGGTAGTCCGCCTTCACCAATATCCGCTCAAGCAGCAATGCGGTCAACTCGTCATCCTCGATCACCAACACGGTCGGCGGCGAATGCACCGGCGTGCGGCTGGGTGCATCCGGAAAAATGCGCACAAAAAAACCGTTGCTGTTGAGCTTGGATTCGCCGATCACTGCCTCGTCGTTGAGCGCCTGCTCTTCCTGTGGTGTGGCAACCGGCTCGGGAACAATATTGCCGGGATCGAGCAAGGTGGTGAAATCGAGGTCGAAATCGTCTTCAGTTTGTTCGTTTGGTTCGTTTGTCATACCGATACTCAGCGCCTGTGGTGTGTGATGCGAATCCGTCCGGCAAATACCAATTCAAGCAGAAGCATGCCGACATTTTCTCCATTGTACAACTCCCACCTGAAGGGTAGGTTTAGTGCATGACTTGTGGGTTGTCTGCCGAGGCGTGTTTCCGGGAAAAATATTCACGCGACTGCATTTCCCGCAGCCTGGATGCCGTTCGGGCAAATTCCGCCGACACCATCATTGCGGCATCACCAACTGCGGATGCCCCGCGAACGCTACGCTCATCCACCACCAACCACTCGGGCTCAACCTCGGCCGAACAAATCAGCTTGACCCGCTGGTCATAAAAAACATCCACCAGCCAGGTGAGGCGGCGCGCCACATCGGCACGGCTTTTGGCATGCAACTGCGGAATGCCTGAGATCAACACCGTGTGGTATTGGCTGGCCAACTCAAGGTAATCAATCTGGCTGTGCGGCTTGACGCACAGCTCGGCAAAATCAAACCACACCACGCCCTTGGCGCGGCGCACAAAAGCCATGGGTCGGTTGCCGATGACAATCGAGCCGCGCATCACGAACGACGCCTTTGACATCGCGGAAAACGCCCGCTCCAGCGCGGCATCAGCCGCAATCAACGCGCTATCGGCACGACCGGTGGTGTGATACACCGGCATGGATTCGAGTATGCGCCGCCGGTGGTCACGCGCGCCGCTGATTTCAATGACTTCGAGCTCGTCATTGAGGATTTCAATGGCCGACAAAAAACGCGAACGCTGCAAGCCGTTGGGATACAAATCATCCGGGCGGTAGTTGGAGGTCATCACCAGCACCACGCCTTTGCCGATCAAAAGCTCAAGCAGCCGCCCGAGGATCATCGCGTCGGCAATGTCGGCGACATGGAATTCGTCAAAACACAGCAGGCGCAATTGCTTGGCAATCTTGGCGGCGATCAACTCCAGCGGATCTTCGCTGCCGCTGTGGTGATTCATCTCTTTGTGCAGCTCGCGCATGAAGGCATGAAAATGCACGCGACGTTTGCGCTTGAGGGTTGAAACATTGTAGAACGCATCCATCATCAGCGATTTGCCGCGCCCCACGCCGCCCCAGATGTAGATGCCCCTGGGCGGACGTTTGCCGCCGCCGAAATTGGTGACGAGTCGGTTGATTTTGCCCTGGCGATATTGGCGGTAATGCTCGATTTCGCCGTGCAGGCGCTCGAGGTGGTTGAGCACCGCCAGTTGCGCGGGGTCAGACTCAAAATCACGGCTCTGGGAAAATTTCCAATACCATTCGAGTGGTGAGCCGGCCTCGATGGCGGCGCTTTCGCCGGTCTCAATGGTGGTGTCGGGAAGGGATGTGGTGAGGGCGTTCATCATTGCGGCAGGCGTTTTGGAATCCGCCGATGAACGCCGAAAGTGACGCCGATGTGCGCCGACAATGGATAACCTTCCCAACCCCAAAGCCCGTCATCCCGGCGAAAGCCGGGATCCAGCGTCGTGTGTGTCATTGTAATCACGCAAGGACTGGATCCCGGCCTTCGCCGGGATGACGTGCCTGTTTGATGTTGTTCCGCCATGTTCATCCGTGGTTCCAAAAATCACATGCTCAACGTGCGTTTGTCCACCGCCAGCGCCGCTTCGCGCACCGCCTCCGATAATGTGGGGTGGCCGTGGACAATGCGCGCGATGTCCTCACTTGCAGCTTTGAATTCCATCGCCACCACCAATTCCTGGATCAACTCGGAGGCGTGGGCGTGGATGATGTGTCCGCCGAGGATGCGATCAGTTTGCGCGTCGGCGATGATTTTCACGAATCCGCCGGTCTCACCCTGGCCGAGTGCGCGGCCATTGGCCATGAACGGAAATTGCCCGCACTTGACGGCGATGCCCTCACTCTTGAGTTGCTGCTCGGTCTTGCCGACCCAGGCAACTTCGGGTGAGGTGTAAATAATCCACGGGATGGTGTTGAAATCGATGTGCGGTTTTTGCCCGGCGATGCGCTCGGCCACCGCCACGCCTTCGTCCTCGGCCTTGTGTGCCAGCATCGGCCCGCGCACCACATCACCAATCGCATACACATTGGGCAAATTGGTGGCGCAGTGGTCATCAACCTCAATAAAACCACGCTCGGAAATCTTCAGCCCAACATTGGCGGCACCCAGTCCGTCGGTGTTGGGCACCCGGCCCACCGAGACAATCAATTTGTCACATTCGAATTTTTGTGCGAGACCTTTGTCGTCGGTGTAGTCGATGGTGATCGACGTTTTTTTGGTAGCAACCTTTTCAATCTTTACGCCGAGCTTGATATTCAAACCCTGCTCTTTGGTGAATGTTTTCCACGCTTCCTTTTGGATCGCCTCATCACACACACCGAGAAAAGTCGGCAGTGCTTCCAGCACTGTGACTTCCGCGCCCAGACGACGCCAGACACTGCCCAGCTCCAGGCCAATGACGCCTGCACCAATCACGCCAAGGCGCTTGGGCACGGCCTGAAATGCCAGTGCGCCCTCGTTGTCGCAGATATTGATGTTGTCCACGGTGATGCCCGGCAGATGCCGCGCCTTGGAGCCGGTGGCGATGATGACGTGTTTGGCGGTCACTTGCGTGTCCGCAACATCGATGGTGTAGGTGCCATCCACCGCGGCGGAAAATTTGCCGAAGCCCTTGACCCAGGTGATTTTGTTTTTGCGGAACAAAAATTCGATGCCCTTGGTCATCTTGCCGACGATGGTGTCCTTGCGTCCCTGCATTTTGCCGATATCGACTTTCATGTCGGCCACACTGATGCCATGGTCGGCATATTTGTGTTCGATCTTCTCGACATTCTCGGATGATTCCAGCAGTGCCTTCGACGGAATGCAGCCGACATTCAAACAAGTGCCGCCGAGCGCCAATTCACCCTTTGGATTTTTCCAGCCTTCAATACACGCCACCGAAAAGCCCAATTGCGCGGCACGTATCGCCGCGATGTAGCCGCCGGGCCCCGCGCCTATCACCACTACATCAAATGTGTTTGCCATGATCCACTTCCGTTATCAATAAATTGCAATGACATTTCCATCCATCCCGTCATTCCCGCCTTCAAATATCCAGCAACAGCCGCGCCGGGTCTTCCAGCGCTTCTTTCATTGCCACCAGCGCCAGCACTGCTTCCCGGCCGTCGATGATGCGATGGTCATAACTCATGGCGAGGTAATTCATCGGGCGGATGACCACCTGGCCGTTTTCGGCCACCGGCCGTTCTTTGGTGGCATGCACACCAAGGATGGCCGATTGCGGTGGATTGATGATCGGTGTCGAGAGCATCGAGCCGAACACGCCGCCATTGGAAATTGAAAATGTGCCGCCGGTGAGTTCCTCAATGGTCAGCTTGCCGTCCTTGGCCTTCTGGCCGAATTCGGCGATTTTCTTTTCGATGTCGGCAATCGACATTTGATCGGCGTCACGCAAAATCGGCACCACCAGGCCGCGATCCGTGCCCACCGCGATGCCGATGTCGTAGTAGCCGTGGTAAACAATATCGTTGCCATCGACCGAGGCATTGACCACCGGATATTTTTTCAGCGCATGCACCGCCGCCTTGACAAAAAACGACATGAAGCCGAGCTTCACGCCGTGCTGTTTTTCAAATTTGTCCTTGTAGGTGTTGCGCAACGCAATCACCGGCGCCATGTTGACTTCGTTGAAGGTGGTGAGAATGGCGGCGGTGGCCTGTGATTGCAGCAGCCGCTCGGCGATGCGCGCGCGCAAACGCGACATCGGCACACGCTGCTCGGTGCGCTCGCCCTGGGGAATGACAACTGCGGCGGCCGGTGGCTTGGTGGCGGGTGCGACGGCGGGCGCGGCGGCTTTGTTCACCACATCCTCCTTGGTCACCCGTCCGCCCCGGCCGGTGCCCGCGACATCCGTGACATTTTTTTCGGCGGCGATTTTGGCGGCAGCCGGGCTCATGGCCGCCGATGTCGGCGCAACGGCGGCCTTGGCGGCTGGCGCGGCAGGTGCCTCGACGGTGGCCTTGGCCGTGGTATCGAGCAACGCAATCACTTCACCGGACGTCACCAACTCGCCATCAGCTTTGAGGATTTTCACAATCACCCCGTCGGCCGGCGCGGGCAATTCCATCACCACCTTGTCGGTTTCGATGTCGATGAGATTTTCATCACGCTTGACCGCCTGGCCGGCTTTTTTGTGCCACGCAACCAAGGTGGCCTCGGCGACGGATTCGGAGAGCTGCGGGACTTTGACTTCGATTTGCATGATTTTTCCTTTTTACCTTTGGTCTTGTCTCAACAATTTTGCCACTGGCGAACTACTTCACATTCACAGGTCGGCTCCTTCCCCCATGTTCATGGGGGAAGGAGCCAGTTTCATTTCACCGCCGCTTCCCAAGTCAACGCCGCATCGACCAATTCTTTTTGCTGCTCATTGTGCTTCGACAAATAACCCACCGCCGGCGACGCCGATGATTTGCGGCCGGCGTAGCTCAGGCGCTGATCACTGCGCATGTTGCGCACCAGATAGTGCTGGATACGATGCCACGCGCCCTGGTTGCCCGGCTCCTCCTGTGTCCACACCACCGACGATGCATTCGGGTAGAGCGCCATTTGCGCGGCGAATTCCTCATGCGGAAACGGATACAGTTGCTCAACACGGATCACTGCGACATCATCCAGAGCGCGTTTTTCCCGCTCGGCGACGATGTCGTAATACACTTTGCCGGAACACACCACCACGCGTTTGACTTTTTTTGCGCTGAGTTTGGCGGTATCGCCGATGACCACTGCAAATTTGCCGTTGGCCAATTCATCCATCGTCGAGGTGGCTTCCTTTTTGCGCAACAGTGATTTTGGCATCATCACAATCAGCGGTTTGCGTGAAGGGCGCAGCGCCTGGCGGCGGATCATGTGATACAACTGCGCGGCGGTGGAAGGCACCACCACCTGGATATTGTGCTCGGCGCAGAGTTGCAAAAACCGTTCCAGCCGCGCCGACGAATGCTCCGGCCCCTGGCCTTCGTAGCCGTGCGGCAAGAACAACGACAGCCCGCACAATCTCGCCCATTTCGATTCGCCGGAGCTGATGAATTGGTCAATCACCACCTGTGCGCCGTTGGCGAAATCGCCGAACTGCGCTTCCCATATCACCAGCTCAAACGGCTGCGCGGAAGCGTAGCCGTATTCAAAGGCGAGCACGGCCTCTTCCGATAGCAGCGAATCAATCACCACAAAATTGGCTTGTTTTTCAGCGATATTCTGTAGCGGCACATAGGTGCCCGAATCCCATTTTTCGCGGTTCTGGTCGTGCATCACGGCGTGGCGGTGGGCGAAGGTGCCGCGTCCGCAATCCTGCCCGCTCAGGCGCACCGGCGTGCCGACCGCAACCAGCGTGGCATAGGCGAGATTTTCCGCCATGCCCCAATCAAGCGGCTGCTCGCCGCGCCCCATCTTGCGGCGGTTTTCCAGCAATTTTTCCACCGACATGTGGCACTTGAAATCTGAGGGGATCTGCGTCAGCCGCTCGGCATAATTTTTCAGCGTGGCCAGCGGCACCGTGGATTCAAAATTGGCGCGCCAATCGCGCCCCAGGTACGGCGCCCAATCCACCGCCAGTGGCGGCTTGATGCCGTAGAGGATTTTGGTGTTGGTGCTTTTGCCGGCATCGAGCCTGGCGCGGATGTTGCTCACCAGATCATCCCCATGGGTCGCGCTGATGGTGCCCTCGGCAGCGAGCTTGTCGGCGTACAGCTTGCGTGTGCCGGGATGCTGGGCGATTTTTTTGTACATCAGCGGCTGGGTGACAAACGGCTCGTCCTGCTCGTTGTGGCCGAGCTTCCTGAAACACACCAGGTCAATCACCACATCGGTGTGGAATTTCATGCGGTATTCCAGCGCGATGCGCCCCACCATCAGCACCGCTTCCGGGTCGTCGGCGTTGACGTGGAACACCGGTGCCTCGATCATCTTGGC
>JANPNJ010000170.1:0-4608 GCA_031427395.1 Burkholderiales bacterium | reverse complement strand
GATATACACGCTCTGATTTATCGAGTGGATCCAAGCCTTTCTGGCGGCTCGGATCTTGTGTTGCCACACCGGTTGGACACCGATCGGTATGGCAGGTCTGAGACTGAATGCAACCGACTGCAAACATAAAGCCACGTGCGGCATTGCACCAATCAGCGCCTATTGCCAGCGTTCGGCCAATATCAAAGCCGGTGATAATTTTACCCGCCGCACCAATTTTAATTTCCGAACGTAAATTTAAGCCCACTAAGGTTTGATGCACCAACATTAAGGCTTCACGAAGTGGCATACCCACATGATCAGAAAATTCTAATGGTGCTGCGCCCGTGCCGCCTTCGCCGCCATCAACCACAATAAAATCCGGGGTGCTGCCGGTGAACTGCATGGCCTTGACAATGGCAAACCACTCCCACGGGTGGCCGATGGCCAGCTTGATGCCGACCGGCTTGCCGCCGGACAATTCGCGCAGGCGGACAACGAATTCGAGCAATTCAATCGGTGTCGAAAACGCCGAGTGTCTGGCTGGCGATACACAATCGACCCCCGCCGGCACGCCTCGCGCGGCGGCTATTTCAGCCGTCACCTTCGCGCCCGGCAACACCCCGCCATGGCCGGGCTTGGCCCCCTGCGAGAGTTTGATCTCAATCATCTTCACCTGATCCAGCGCGGCATTGGCGGCAAATTTTTCGGCGTTGAAGCTGCCGTCGTCATTGCGGCAGCCAAAATAACCCGAGCCGATTTCCCAGACAATATCGCCGCTGCGCTCGCGGTGATAACGCGAAATCGAACCCTCGCCGGTGTCGTGGTAAAAATTGCCGCGGCGCGCGCCTTCGTTCAGCGACAGGATGGCATTGGACGACAACGCGCCGAAACTCATCGCTGAAATATTGAACACCGACGCCGAATACGGTTTGGCACACGCCGGCCCGCCGATGGTGGTGCGAAAATCATGGCCGATGATGTCGGTCGGCGCAATCGAATGGTTGATCCACTCATAGTGCGGCGCATAGACATTGATCTGCGTGCCGAACGGACGCTTGTCCGACACCCCCTTGGCACGCTGATACACAATGGCGCGCTGCGCCCGTGAAAACGGCAGCTCCTCGGTATCGGCCTCGATGAAATACTGGCGGATTTCCGGGCGGATGAATTCAAAGAAAAACCGAAAATGCGACAACACCGGATAGTTGCGGCGGATCGCCTGCACTGGCTGAGTGAAATCCACCCAGCCGACCAGTGCCAGCGCAGTGAACACCGCAGCGGGCAGCCACCAGAGCGGGTGCAGCAGTGTCAGGCCGAATGACGCCAGTGCCAGCAGCACGCAGATTGCCCATGCCCATAATCGCTGTGGCAGGATGTGATCGATGGAATTCGACATGGGGATCCTTATTGGGTGAAAGGCGGCGGATTAGGGGCAGAACGGCAAGTATTGCATTTTTGATCAGAATGGTTAATGCGTAATTTTGCAGTGCTATCATATTCAAGTGTCTCAAATTGGGAGAGCATCATGGCGGCAATATTGAAAGAAATTGAAAACCAAGCTTTAAGTCTTGCGCCAAAAGAACGGGGCGAATTGATCCACCGCCTGATTGTCAGCCTGGAAAGTGAAGCCGAAGACACACCTGCGGCCATTGCCAATGCGTGGGACGAAGAAATTGCCCGTCGTGTCGCGGACATGGAAGCGGGCAAAACGGTCTGGATTCCGTCAGAGGAAGTTTTTGCAAGACTGGATGCCATCATCGACAACGCCCGCTGATCAATGCCCGTTTCGTTCAATTCCGAGGCGCTCGCCGAAGCGGAAGAGGCCACCCGCTGGTATCTGGATAAGGGCGGCGAATCGCCCAGCCGCGCTTTCAGCAAGGAATTGCGTCGCGTTGTTCTCCTCGCCGCCGATCAGCCTGGTGTCGGCAGTAAAGGAACATGTGGAACGATGCGGCTGCATTTCAAGCGCTTTCCCTACACGCTTGTATTCAGAATTCAGGACGCATTCATCAGGGTGATTGCCGTTGCCCATCAAAGTCGTCGCCCCGGATATTGGGTTGGACGACGCTGAATCCGGCATGATAGGCGGCCAGGAAAGGATTTTGGAAGTTCGCGTTAATTTTTGGATTTTAGACACACCATGCAAGACTTCTGGACCACTTCCGGCTTCAACACCCTCGGCAAAAACGACCACGGCTGGCTGCGCGTCACGCCGGACTATTTGCGCTTGCTGTTGCAGCGGCCGGAATTGGCGCCGGTTGCCGAGTCCGGCGCGCGCGAGCGGGCGCTGCACCAGGCGCTGCTTGATGACCCGCAGCGTGCCATTGGCGCAGCGGAGCTGGCTGGCATTGAGGATGGCGACGCGCGGCAAAACTACAATTATTTTTTGCAGTGGCGCAAGGCATTGCTTGATGCGGTGACGCTGGAGCGGTTTTATTTGCAGGCGTTTCGCAAGGGTGCCATCGATTTGCCGCCGCTGTTTCTGGACATGGCGGCGCACGCCATCACCCGCGGGCTGCTCGATGGCTGCGAGGACGTGTATATGGTGCGTGCCGGTGAAATGTTTTTTCGCCAGCAACGTATGTCCACCGAGGGCGCGCAGGTGTTGAGCGCCGATGCCGAGACGATCCAGGTGTTTGCCGAGACCGGCGGCTTTGGCAGTGTGGGGCGTTTGTTCCAGCAGCAGGCCACACCCATGCGCAGTGTCAACATGGATGTGCTGAACCACGAAAACGGCCAGCTATATTGGCTGTCGGAAGGCCGCTACAATCATGTGCTCGATCTGACTTCGGGCAGCAACGGCAGCGAAGCGCTGGCCGGGCTGTTGGCGCGCTGGGTGAAACATTTTTTCGGGCTTGAGGTCAGCGTCACGCCGCTGGGCAAAATCGAGGATGAGGCATGGCGCTGGCATATCGGGCTGGATGTTGCCTCCACCGCCATCATGAACGATTTGTACAACGGCGTGGAAGTGGACGAGGCGCGTTTGCAGCAGTTGGTTGCGCTGTTCCGGCTCGATTTTGCGCGTGCGGATGACATGCGGCCGGATGTGGCGGGCAAGCCGGTATATCTGGGCATCGCCATGAACGACGACAACGTGCTGAAGTTGAAGCCGCAGAATCTGTTGTTGAATTTGCCGCTTGCCAGGACAAGCTAGAATAACTTCCAACACATTCACCAAGCCCCCACATGAAAACCTCAAAAGACCATCCCGCCATCCAAATGTTGCGCAGCGAAATCGAACTGATGGTGTCCGACCGCGAGGCGCTGCTGCGTGTTGCCGGTGCGGCGGCGAAATTTGTCGAGAAGGTCAATTTCACCAAGCTGCCGGTGTCGGCCATTCCACTGGCCGAGAAATTGGCGTCAAGTGTGAATGCGCTCACGGAAGATTCGCTCAAGGAAGCGCTGGCGGCGATCAAAAAATCCTGACCGCGCCATGGATGGTTTGAATGATCTGGTGGTGCCCGCGCAATACCTGCGCCGCAACAATGCCCTGACCCGCGCGTTTGGCCGCACCCTGATGCGGCTTTCCGGCTGGCGTGCCGTTGGCATCTTGCCGGACGTGAAAAAAGTGGTGGTGGTTGTCGCGCCGCACACCAGCAACTGGGATTTTGTGGTGGGGGTGATGACCCTGCTCGCGCTCGACATCCGCATTGCATTTCTGGGCAAACATACCCTGTTCAAGGGCATTTTCGGTGGCATGATGCGCGCCATCGGCGGCATCCCGGTTGATCGCTCGACCGCGCATGGTGTGGTGGGTGAAACGGTGGCGGCCATCAACGCCGCGGACAAGATGGTGTTTGCCCTGGCGCCGGAAGGCACCCGCCAGCTTGATCACGGCTTCAAGAGCGGTTTTTTGCATATCGCGCATGGGGCCAATGTGCCGATCTGCCTGGCGTATTTTGATTTCGCCAACAAGGTGGTGGGGTTTGGCCCGACCATGACGGTGAGCGGCGATACCGCCCGGGACCTGCAAAAAGTGCTGGCGTTTTACCGGCCGATACGGGGCAAATATGTAAAAAGCTGGCAACGCGAACAGGAATAGGGCAATTGTCCAAACGCCGCCCGGAAACCGCTAGACTTACGGCTGATTCAACCCAATATTCATACGACAGGAGAAAACATGGCACAACCCAAATCACCCTTTTCATTCTTGGGCACGGCGGGCACGCTGCTGGCCGGCCTGGCCGCGTCATTTGCGCTGTCGGCTTCCGCGCTCGACACCGTCAAATTCATGATCCCGGCCAATCCGGGCGGCGGCTGGGATACCACCGGGCGCAATCTCGGCCAGGCGATGGTCAAGGCCAACGCGGTCAAGACCACGCAGTTTGAAAACAAGGGCGGCGCGGGCGGCACCATTGGTCTCGCGCAATTCATCAACACCTCCAAGGGCGACGGCAACACCATCATGATCGGCGGCATGGTGATGGTGGGTGGCATCATCCTCAACAAATCCGCCGTGAATCTGGGCATGGTCACACCATTGGCGCGGCTCACCGGCGAATACGAAGTGCTGGTGGTGCCGGCGGCGTCCCCCATCAAAACCCTGAAAGAGTTGGTTGACAAATTCAAGGCCGATCCCGGCTCGGTGTCATGGGGTGGCGGCAGCGCGGGCGGCACCGACCATAT
>JANPNJ010000169.1:0-3564 GCA_031427395.1 Burkholderiales bacterium | reverse complement strand
GCGCAGCTGCGCGGCATCTGGCACCCCCTCCCACACCAAACCAGTGGGCTTTTCGGCCACGCCCAAAACAATGGTGCCGCCCTGGGTGTTGGCCATGGCGGAATAGGACTCCCAAAAACTGCCGGGCATGCCACCGCGCGCCGACTTGAATTCGGTGGCTATGCCCTCGGTGCTGGACTGTGGGGCGGAGGAAATGTCACGCTGGCTCATGGCGTCTATTTGTTAATATCATTTTCACCAAGGGTATTAGGGGCGAGATTTCGCAGAACCATTTGCAGGCTCTTTCTCCTGACCGCGTCTTAGCTCTTTCTCCAATTCAACTCGGAATGCACCGTAAAGCCGCATTACTGTCGCCACATTCAGAACCATCGTTAAGAACACAGCAATGCAATACGCCAACAAAAAGATGACCAAGTCAGTCATCACAAGAAACTTTGTTCCCTTGACAACGATTAGAGAAACGGTCGTTGCAAAAAAAACAAAGCCTGGATAGATAAACCCAAGATGAAATGCGCGTGCTGCTCGTTGAAAGCGGAGATAGTCACCGAAGTTTGTGCTCTCGATATTGACGTAGGTAATCCAAATCGCCACCGCCGCCGGGAAAAGAACCTGCCCAGTTACCGCAAGCAAATCACTGACCGTCTCGCGAAGAAACGCAACGCGCGCGGGCTCGTCGACTAACAAACACAAAGCAACAAACAAGACTGCACCGAAAATCAATTCCATTATTGCGCCCCATATCAGGCGACCGCAGTCTGCAAGCTTCATTTCTAACCGTTCTCAGGGTCGGGTTGAGGAGCCGGGTGCATACGATCAATCTCCTCAAGAATCGCTGCCAATGCCGACTGCGCTTCTTTTGACCTTGCGATGGTTACTTGCCCTCGCACAAAGTCACGCACGCGCTCCACTTGTCCCCGCGCGGCATTGCGTCCTGTCCTAATTCGCGTACGCCGCCCAGCCTTAACTCCTGACATAACAACTTCACCCTTCTTGTACCCGTCTTGCGCAAGCGACGCAATTGCGTGTGGCAGTTGCCATTCAGACTGACTCAGACCACTTCCATTCTTGAGATCGTTCAAATACTCACGAATACCGCCGCTTTTCATCTGATCAAACAATCCCTTGGCATATCGAGAAATTTCCGGGTTTGGCAGGCGGAGTGTTACTCGAATTTGCGTCAACCGCTGGAAGGAGAAGAAGGCTTCCATTACCTGATTGGCCTCTGGAACTGGCTCCAGTCGGATCTGGGTTCGAATATTTAGCGCGAACGCAGCCGAATCAAGTACCTGATGCAACGCGTCCAACCATGCATGGGTGGCCATGACTGCACTATTGCGCTCAACAGCAACCAAGTGCCGCTGCATGTAGAAAACAATGCGTATCGGCGTTGCAGCTGCTGGCTCGGCGTGAGACGTTCCCTCAACGATTGAATCGTCCGTAACGATTGCAGTGTTTTGCTCAATCAGTGACCTCGCATAGCGGGTAGAAACAATGCCGCCATGTGCTCCAAAAATATTGGGACTCGAAGTATCAAAATCGCGAAGACTCCATTTCCAGTGGTTCTTTGCGCCTGACGTGGAGACATCATGCTTTGATGAACACCCTTCTTGGAGCATTCTCAAAATGCCAGCATCACCATTGACTGCTTCGCCAATGAAGTCAAAGACATCAGGTTCAACAATAACTAAACGAAATAAATCAAACTCGAACGGACGATCTACCATCTTTCTCCCCTCATCTCTTTTTAGAAAAAATACCCCACTAATCGCTATCCAAAAGCTCTGCGTAATATGGATTGCCGCAACGCCTGTGCGCGCTTGATGTTGACATGGACTTCCACCTCGACGCTTCGCACCAGAGAAAGGCGATGATCAGTTTCAGCAACGATGCGCTTCTGTTCACTTAGCGGAGGCAGCGGCATTCGAATGTGCCGAATTCGCTCTTGGCCAATGTTTCGCATGGACTCTTGGTTCCCCGTCGCCAATCGTTCAATTTCGTTGCGGCCAAATTTGGAACGTAGGCAGACCAGAAGCCAATTTGGAAGAACGCAATCGCTGAGCTTGAACCGAAGTGTCTTATCGCTGAGCATTAACTGCTTGCGCACAGCGCCAACGATGACACAAGCACCAACCAGCTCAATCGTGTTTGCCCGAGAAAAAAGAAAATCGCCAGGCTTCACCATGTAACTTTCCTCAATTCGGTCCGCATCAATACATGTCTTGCTCTCGTCTTCGTTGTAGATACCCCAGCTGACAGCACTTACCTTCAAAACGCCAATTTCACCGTCTCGCGGTGGCTGTTCGACGCATTTGAAACTCGCGCCTGCATCAATAGCGTCAATGGCGGCATCGCAGGTCGTCCAGACCCAACCTTCGGGAGCCTCTGCCAAGTCACCGATTTCTGGCTCCGACACTTCACGGCGCTTTCCCTTTGCGGCCGGTTTTCGATGATCAAGAACTTTCTTAAGCATCTGCCCGCCAGTTTCACAAGCGCGGCCCTCGCTGCGAGCGAGTTCGGCTTCTGTGGGGACGAGGCGGCCTTCTACGGCGTCTTTGAGGACGGAGGCTTTGTAGCGTTTGAGGTTGGCCTTGACGCGCTTCAGGTTGGCGACGGCTTCGTCGAGGCGGGAGAACTGCTTTTCGATTTCGGCGACGATTTCGTGTTGCTCCCCAATCGGTGCTAGCGGGAATGGGGCTTGCTGAAATTTTCCCTTATTGATGATTGGCAGCGTGGTTGCTGACGACTCATCGTAAAGCCATGACTTCAAAGTCTGCGCGTAGTAGAAGCCGAACTCTGGGACAACGTTTTCGTTGAACACCACTGCGTTGATCTGCTGATTGAACGCCACGGGCACTTTTGCAAGTCCAGTCTTGCCGAGGTTGCCAATGCACGAGACAAGCACAGCGCCTGCAGGAACGACGCGGGCTTTGCCGAGGGCCTGGTCTGCCAGACCGGCAGGCGCAAAGCGGATTCCACGATCAACCAATTCAGTTGGCTTTACGAACGGAATCGCGTCACCGTAGTTCTGCGCATCAGCTGTTGGTGGCGTATTGCCAGTAACAACTTTTGCGACATCCGCGAGCGTTACCCATTTCCAGTCTTTGCGTGGAGAGGCTGCCGTCTGAATACTCACGCTGCCAACTCCCGATTCAACGCCTCAAGCACCTTCGGCAACTCCGCGCCAAACAACTGGTACACGCGGCCCATGCCGCCTTCCTGGGCGAAGGGGGAGTACTCGAAGTCGTCGGGCACGATGCCGAGGTTGGCGGCGATGTGGTCACGGATCATTTCTAGCCAGTGGAGTTGTTCGGGGGTGAAGGGGGGACTTCGGGGCGGGGAGCGCTCGGAGGTCGGGGAGCCCTCACCCCTGCCCTCTCCCGGGGGGAGAGGGAGTGAGCCGGGGAGTAAATCGGGGCGTGGGTTTTGTTGTTGTGCCAGCCATGCCTTGAAGTTGGCGTTGACGCGCTCGGGGAAGGGAACGAGTTCGTTGTCTTGGTGCATCGCAAAGCGCACCAGGCTGACCAGGTCGGTGAGGATGCGGCGGCGGTTCTCGCCCTTCACCTT
>JANPNJ010000168.1:0-16354 GCA_031427395.1 Burkholderiales bacterium | reverse complement strand
GGCGGCTGCAGCGGCCGCCAACTTTCTTTTTTAGCCAGTGCGCTGAGCCAGGCGCTGTTCCAACACATTTGCCTGGCTGATATTCCAATGCCAAAGGCCGCGGTGCGGGTGCCGTGGTGCGGGGTGCCGAGTGTCACCAATCTGGCAATGCGCGCCGCGCCGTGTGCGGCCAGGTAGCCGCGGGCAACCAGGCCGCCCATGCTGTGGGCAATGACAATAATTTGTTGCTGCCCGGTCCCGGCGCAAATGGCTTCGATGCGTTGGTCGAGTTGCGCCACCAGGGTTTCGATGGCGTCAAACGGTGTCTCCAGATTGATGGTGTAGACCGGCCCGATGTTGGCGCGGGCATTGTCCACCAACCGCCGACGAAAACACGCCCATATGCCGCGATTGGAAACATAGCCGTGTACCAGCAAAATCGGCGCGGCGGCGCGGGTGGCGCGCGCGGGAATGCCCACAGCAGGCTCATCCGCCATCACCCATTGATGAAACGGCTGTGCAATATTAAAACTCAGCAGGCGTGCGGTGAATTCGCCAACCAACGCCTGCAGCATGCCGGCATCACGGCGGCCGTCGAGCAAACGCATGGCCGCGCAGACCACAAAGCTCCCCAGCGCATGTGACAGCCGCCACAGGAAAGCACACAGCAGAACAAGCGCAACGATTGCTGGCGCGCTCCAGCCGCGGGCAAACAACATCATGGCAACACCGACATGGACAGCGGCCTCAGCCGCGAGCAAAAAAAGCAGCCAGCGTTGCAGCATCGGTCACACCAGCCATTTCAATAGCCACAGGCTGGCCATGCCCGCGCCGAGCGTCGCAAAAATGCTTTTGCTGCGCCATGCCACCACGCCCGCCACCAGCGCCGCGCCGATGCGCAGGACATTCACACTCTCGGCCGGTGCCAGCTCCCGAAACATCACGTCCGGCAGAATCAGCGCCGGCAACACCGCGGCGGCGACATATTTCAGCGCACGGGTCAGCCAAAACGGCACCCGTGTGCCGGCCGGCAGCACAATAAACGACGCGCGTGCCACCAGCGTCACGCCCCCGGCGGCAATGATGGTTGCCACACTGGTCCAATCCGCCAGGATGCTCATGGCATGCCTGCCGCTGTGGCATCGCGCCGTGAGTCGAGCCAGGTGCCGACCATCACCCCGATCACCGCCGCCGCAATCAATCCCAGCTTCATTGGCAAAGCCGCCGTGAAGTACGCCGCCACACCCGCGATGGCGGCGGTCCACCAGTGTGCGCGTGAATTCAGCGCCGACATCACCAGCGCCAGAAAAACCAGCGGGATCGCAAAATCAATCGACCAGCTTTTGGGCAGCAACGTGCCCGCAAAAATGCCGATGGCCACCATCACATTCCAGGCGAACCACGTCACCAGTGCCGCCGCGCCGTAATACGAAACGATATGGGGCGATGGCCGGTCGGGGTCGAAGCGGGTGGTCAGCAGCGCAAACAAATGATCGGTCAGGCCATAGGCAAGCAGCCATTTTTTCGGGGTGGACACGCCGCGAAAATACGGTGCCACCGCCGCCGAATACATCATGAAACGCAAATTCACCACCAATACCGTGGCCACCACAATCACCGGGGGCGCGCTTTGCAGCATCAGGCCCATGGCCGCCAACTGCGAGGCACCGGCAAACAAAATCACCGACATGGCCATCGCCAGCCAGGGATCCATGCCCGCCGCCGTTGACGCCGCGCCGACAATCAGCCCGAACGGCATCAGTCCGGCGACCGACGGCAGCGCATCCTGGAGGCCCTGGCGGAAAGCGTGTTGCGGCGTGTTGGTTTGTCGGGTGGAATGGGAATTCACGAGGGCGGTGTGGCGAAAGTGAAATGGTATTTTATCCGTGTTCATCCGTGGTTTCGCATTCGATCAACGTTGCCGTGCGAAAATGCGCCACGCCCAATTTACGCGCCACAGAAAGCCCGCATGATTCTCTACGCAACCACCATATTTGTTTCCGCCTTCCTGTTGTTTTTGCTCCAGCCTGTCATTGCCAAACAAATCCTGCCGTGGTTCGGCGGCACCGCCGCCGTCTGGACGACCTGCCTGGTGTTTTTCCAGAGCATTTTGCTGCTTGGCTATTTTTATTCGGACTGGACCACGCGCCGCCTCAAACCAAAAACGCAGGCGCGGTTGCATGTGGCGTTGATTGTGGTCGCGTTGTTGCTGCTGCCGGTCATACCCGGCACCGCATGGAAACCCGGCGGCGATGAGGAGCCCACTCTGCGCATTATTTTGCTGCTCACCGCCACCATCGGCCTGCCGTATTTTTTGTTGTCCACCACCAGCCCGCTGATCCAGGCCTGGTTTGCGCGCAGCTATCCCGGCCAAAGTCCTTACCGGCTGTTTGCCCTGTCCAACCTGGCGTCGATGATTGCGCTGCTGGGCTACCCGTTTTTGTTTGAGCCCAACATCGCCACACGTGACCAGGCCCTTGGCTGGTCGGTGGGTTTTGCGGCCTTTGCGGTGCTGATTGTTGGCGCGGCGTGGTATGCGTTGCGCACGGCACAGGAGGTGGCACCGGTTGCCGCCGCATTTGACGCCGACGCGGTGGCGCCCAACCGCATGCAAAAATTCACCTGGATCGTGCTGGCCGCCATGGGCTCGGTGCTGCTGTTGGCGATCTCCAACCACCTGACACAAAACATCGCCTCGATACCCTTGCTGTGGGTAGTGCCGCTGGCGTTGTATCTGCTGACGTTCATCCTCACCTTTGATGTGCGCCAGGGCAGCTCGCCTTGGTATCAGCGCACGCTGGTGATGCCGATGCTGGCGGCGGTGCTGGTGGCGATGGCATGGACCCTTGCCGACACCTCGCTGCACTTTGAACTGAAGTGGCAAATCGGCATTTTTTCGGCGGGACTGTTCCTGGCCTGCATGTTTTGCCACGGCGAACTGGTCGAGCGCAAGCCGCATCCCAAATATCTCACGCAGTTTTATCTGATGATTTCCGTCGGCGGGGCGTGTGGCGCGGCGCTGGTGGGCATTGTCGCGCCGCTCACCCTGCCGGCCTATTTTGAAATGGAATTTGCGCTGGTGGCCGTGGCGGCGGTCGCCACCTGGCTGGCATGGGACATGTTTCCACCAGGAGAGCGCCGGCGCCGGTGGCCGTTTTTTATGTCCGTGGGTGTTGGCGCGCTGGTATTCGTTTTTTCCATTGGTGCGGCTGTGTTCACTGTCAAACAATACCGCGATGACGTGCTGATGATGAGCCGCAATTTCTACGGCACGCTGCGGGTGAAGGAATACAACCCGCCGGCGGTGGAACACCGCCGGCGCTCGCTTATCCACGGCGCGATTTTGCACGGTGACCAATACATGGACGCGCCCTACCACCGCTCCGCCACCACCTATTACAAAACCCAGTCCGGCATTGGCATGGCCTTGCTTGGCAAGGAACAAATGTTTCCCGGCAAACCACGCCGGGTGGGGTTGATCGGCCTCGGCGCGGGCACCCTCGCCGCCTATGGCAACAAGGGTGACGTGTTTCGTTTCTACGAAATCAACCAGGCGGTCATCGACATCGCCCGCCGCGATTTTCGTTTTCTTTCCGACACCGAGGCGGGCGTCGAAATGGCGCTGGGCGACGCGCGCCTGAACCTGGAGCGCGAGCCGCCGCAAAAATTTGACGTGCTGGCCATCGACGCGTTTTCATCCGACTCCATCCCAGTGCATCTTATTACCCTCGAAGCCCTCGACATCTACGCCAAACACATGCAGCCCGACGGCGTGATGGCGTTTCATGTGTCCAATCGTTTTCTGGACCTGAAACCGGTGGTGCAGATGCTTGCCGACAAGCGCGGTTTCCACACCGCCTGGGTGCGTGACCAATACGAAGACGGCACCACCACCAGCGACTGGATATTGGTCACCCGCGACAAGTCCTTT
Organism: Burkholderiales bacterium; assembly: GCA_031427395.1. Taxonomy (GTDB): domain Bacteria; phylum Pseudomonadota; class Gammaproteobacteria; order Burkholderiales; family Usitatibacteraceae; genus UKL13-2. The sequence goes on along the minus strand of JANPNJ010000168.1, from coordinate 12,444 downwards.
TTGCTGCGCAAGGAAATTGTGGACGCCACCCACGTCATCATGCCCGAGCCGGGCTGGCGGCTGTGGACCGACGACTTCAACAATTTGCTGCAAGTGCTGAAATGACCGATGCCCGGCCACAGCGCCAGTGCCAGCCCTGCACCGCATGTTGTGACGGCTGGGTGCGCATTGAGGTGTTTGACACCCCGGTGCTGCCCGGCCGGCCCTGTCCGCATTCCAGCGGCCCGGCCAACCACAGCGGCGGTGGCGGCTGCAAAATTTACGCCACCCGCCCGGTTGATCCCTGTGTCAATTTCGCCTGCGGCTGGGTGCGCGAGGCAAGTGTGCTGCCGGAGTGGATGAAACCACACGAGGCCAAAGTGATCGTGCTGCCGGCCTGGACAACATGGCGCACCTTTCCGGTTGACCTTGCCCTGCCGGTCGGCAACCGCGTGCCGCACAAGGCGCTCAAGTGGCTCAAGGATTATTCAAAACTGAACTTTCGCCCGCTGATCTATACCGAGCAGCAACTCGATGATCACGGCCACTTCACCGCGCGCCAAAAAGTACACGGCTTTGGCCCGGCGAGCTTTCAGCAGGAAATGGCGGCGCTCATCGGTGACCGCAGGCTGGGCTGATCCGTGCCGCCCGCATCCAACCCTGCCTGGTCGCACATCCCGGCATCCACCCGGGCGTGGCTGATGGCGCATATCGTGGCGGTCATCACCATCGGCCTGTGGCTGGACATCACCTACGGCTGGATCGGCCAGCATCTGGCCACCGTCTGGGCAATCGGCGTGTGGGCGTGGCTGTACAAATTGGGCGACCTGGATGAGCGCCGCATCCTCGTCATCGCCACCGTGGTGTCGGGTGTGGGTGAGGTGTTTTTATCGCTGGTGTGGGGGCTGTATGACTACCAGTTTCTCAATGTGCCGCTGTTTGTGCCGCCCGGTCATGCCCTGTTGATGACGTTGGGCTTGCTGGTGTCGCGGCATGTCAGTCACACGCTGGTCGTGGCGGTGACAGTGGCTGCCATCGCCTGGGGCGGTTATGTGCTGCTGATCGATTTTGATCGCTTCGGTGCCGTGTTGTTTGTGATGTATGCCGCGTGCATTGTGTTTGGCCGCGCCCGCGCCCTGTATGCCACCATGTTTGTGCTGGCGCTGGTGATGGAGCTATACGGCACCGCGCTCGGCAATTGGGTTTGGCACTCCCCCGCGCCCTGGCTGCAACTTTCCGCCGCCAATCCGCCTTTTTCGGCGGGCGCGTTTTATTGTGTGCTGGATTTGCTGGTGCTGCGGCTTTTGCGCGTCGGCTTGTTCCGCCCCGCACCGGCACGATAGCCTGCATATAAAAAAATATAAACTCGTTTATTGGCAAGCGTTTTCAGGCAAAAAGACGCCAAAATCCGCACCTGCATTGCACTTTGTCCAATTTCACCCCTGCGCCAGCGGCGGTGCCACCACGATCCGGTTCTTGCCAGTATTCTTGGCTTGATACATCGCGGCATCGGCGTGGTGCAACATGGTCTCAACCGGCAAGGTGCCAATCGCCAAACCAATGCTCAACGAAAATTGGCTGTGTGGCGCATCTGTGGCCGCCGCCGCATTGACGGCCTTGCCAATTTTATCGGCCACCTCACGGGCAGCCTCGGTGGTGGTGTTGGGCAACAACACGGCAAATTCATCGCCGCCCACGCGCCCGCACAAATCCGAGCCGCGCAACTGCTGCAACAAAATGCCGGCCAGATGGCGCAGCGCGGCATCCCCCGCGCTATGACTGTGAAGGTCGTTGATGCTTTTGAAATTGTCGATGTCGATCATCATCATCGCTGCCGGCCGTTTTTCGCGCGCCGCCAGATCAAGCAATGCCCCCGCCGCCGCCGTGAACGCGCGGCGGTTGTTCAGGCCGGTGAGAACATCGGTGGCCGCCAGTCCTTCGGCGCGATGGTTGGCGGCAAGCAATTCGTGTCCCAGCCGGAAGCTTTGGATAATGGCGGCATTGTGCAGCGCCAGCACCCGCAGCGATGCCAGAATGAACCAGATTCCGGTCACCGCCAGCAACAACGCGACGGTCTCCGCGCGCAACAAAAACACCACCAGAATGGGGATCAACAACGCACACACCGTGCCGACCGCGAGATAGGTGAACACGCCATACACAAGCAACGCCGCACCCGCCAAACCGATCAAAAAAACATAGGTGATGCAGAGGTGCAAAAGAGAATCAAATGGGGTGACCCATGCCGTTCCCACGCCCCAGATGGACGCCGACAGAAACAGGGAAATCATATATGGCACGCGCCAAGTCAACGCCGCGGCACCCTCCGGGCGGGCATGGCGGTAGGCGAAAAACAATCCGGTGCGGATGGCCGAGCCAAGCAACAACATGCCGAGCCATATTCCCAGTGTTGACGGCGGCACCGCGCCCCACATGGCCGCCACCCACAGCGCGGCGGCGACAATCGACGAAAACACACCATACAGTGAATGCCGGTAAAGCAGTTTCACCTGGTCGGCGATCACCAATGTGTCGATGACAGAATCAGCGTCATCCTTGGCCTGGGAGTCCACAGCGCGCGCAGCCTTTGTTGTTGTCAGTATTGGGTTTGTGCGGCTACTTTACCTGAGAAGCAGAAGCGGCGGCAGAGGGGAGTTGGGCGAAAACGAGCCAGTCTTTTGTCTCAGCAGCCAGAAAAAGGTGCGGCAGTGACGCTTTCAATCGGTCATTTTCGAAGCCTGGGTTAGAACCTGAATTTGCCATTGTCATGGCGCGGCATTGGGGCAGAAATCATCCGAAATACCACGCCTATGTTTGCGTTTGGCCTTCAATATCAATCCAAGACCGTGGCGAAATTGGGCGCCGATTGGTTTTTTGTTGTGCCCGACGCCAAGAGGAAGCGTCCCTGCCGCAAAAATGCCCCACCCCACCACCCCGATAAACCGATAAAATAGCTTCTTCCCCCAATTTTTAACCCCAAGGCTGTTTGATGTCTTTCGCTTCACTGAATCTCGCCCCCCAAATCCTCCGCGCCGTCACCGAACAAGGCTACACCGAGCCCACGCCCATCCAGGCGCAGGCCATTCCGGCGGTTTTGAATCGCCTTGACATCATGGGTTGCGCCCAGACCGGCACTGGCAAGACGGCGGGGTTTACGTTGCCGCTGTTGCATCTGCTGGCGCCGTTGGCGAGCAGCAGCACCTCCCCCGCCAAGCATCCGGTGCGCGCGCTGGTATTGACGCCAACACGCGAACTGGCGATGCAAGTCGAGGAATCGATCCGTACCTATGGCAAATACCTGCCGTTGCGCACCGCGCTGCTCTACGGCGGGGTGGACATCAAGCCGCAGATCAAGACCTTGCAGGGTGGTGCCGAGATTGTGGTGGCCACGCCGGGCAGGTTGCTTGACCATCTGGAGCAAAAGAGCATCAGCCTGGGCCAGGTGCAGATGTTGATCCTTGATGAGGCGGATCGGATGCTCGACATGGGCTTCATGCCGGCCATCACCCGCATCCTCGCGGCGCTGCCGCCGATGCGCCAAAATTTGCTGTTTTCGGCGACATTTTCCGAAGAGATCAAGCGTCTGGCCGGCGGCTTCATGCGCAACCCGACCATGATCGAGGTGGCGCAGCGCTATGCGCCGGCCGAGCTGGTGACGCATCTGGTGTATGAAGTGCCGGCGCTGAAAAAACACGCGCTGCTCGCGCATCTGGTGAAAAGCCGCGACATGCAGCAAGTGCTGATTTTCACGCGCATGAAGCGCGATGCCGACAAACTCGCGCGCCAGTTGGTGCGTGACGGTCTCTCGGCTACCGCCATCCACGGCGACCGCAGCCAGTCGGAGCGTACCCTGGCGCTGGAGGAATTCAAGACCGGCAAAGTAAAGCTGCTGGTGGCCACCGATGTGGCGGCGCGCGGCATTGATATTGACCAATTGCCGTTTGTCATCAATTACGAAATCCCCAATACACCGGAGGACTATATCCACCGCATCGGTCGCACCGGCCGCGCGGGCACGCCGGGCGAGGCGATCTCGCTGGTGTGCGCCGACGAGTTGGAGTATTTGAGCGCGATTGAAAAATTGCTCAAGCGCGAGATTCCGCGCCTGCCGCTGCCGTTTTTGGCTGGCGAATCCGCGCCACGGCTCTCAAGCCGCGATGCCAGCCGCGAATCCAGCCGTGGTGCCAGCCGCGAAGCCGGCCGCCATGCCCCCAGTGACAGCGGACATGTGCGCAGCCCCGCAGCACCGCTGTTGACCGATGACGAACGTCAGCAACGCAATGAGCAGCGGCGCGTACGCGAAGCCAAGGATTCGGGGCGTTCCCGCCCTGGCCCACGCCTGGCCACCGATGCGCCGGTAGCCGCGCCGCACGCCAGCTTTCCGCATTTTGATTTCAGCAAGCCTTATGAGCCGATTAAAAAAGACCTCACGGTCGAAGCCGTTGCGGCCGCCGCCAACGAGACCGGTGCCTCGCACCGCCCGGCGGTGCGTGCCATTGGTGCCTTGCTGGGGCGCAAGAAGGCGGGTTGATTGAAAAACCTGGGGCAATGCAATGCCCCGCCGTGCCATCGGATGGGATTCCTCGTCGCACGATCATGCCGTGTTCTGTCGGAATGACAAGTTTGTCGGTTGCCCGCCAAACTTGCCGTCAATCGACCTTCAACACCAGCTTGCCGAAATTTTCCCCCTTGAAGAGTTTCATCAACACTTCGGGAAAACGATCAATGCCTGCCTCGACGTGCTCTTTGGAAATCAACCGGCCTTCCTTGAGCCAGCCGCCCATCACCAGCGCACCCTCTTTGTAGCGCGGCGCATAGTCGAACACCACAATGCCCTGCATGCGCGCCCGGTTCACCAACAGCGACAAATAGTTGGCCGGGCCTTTGACGGGTGTGGTGTTGTTGTATTGGGAAATCGCACCGCAGATGACAATCCGCGCGTGTAAATTGATGCGGGTCAGCACCGTATCCAAAATCTCGCCGCCGACATTGTCGAAATACACATCGACGCCATTTGGGCAGGCGCGTTTGAGCCCCTGTCGCACATCTTCATTTTTGTAGTCGATGCAGTCGTCAAAACCAAATTCATCCACGACCATGCGGCATTTCTCCGCACCGCCGGCAATGCCGACCGCGCGGCATCCCATGATTTTGGCGACCTGCCCGACCGTGGCACCAACCGCACCGGCCGCACCCGACACCACCACGGTTTCCCCCGCCTTGGGCTCCCCGGCTTCGAGCAAACCAAAATAGGCGGTCATGCCGGGCATGCCGAGCACATTCAGGTAGGTGGTGAGTGGCGCCGCATTGCGGTCAACTTTCACCCAGCCGCGCGCATCGCCCGAAAAATAGGTTTGCACACCAGGCGAGCCGACCACCATGTCGCCGACGACAAACTTCGGATGGTTTGATGCCACCACCTCCCCCACCCCGCCTGCGCGCATCACCTCGCCCAAGCCCACCGGCTCGATGTAGGATTTGCCCTCGTTCATCCAGCCGCGCATGGCCGGGTCGAGTGACAGGTAGCGGGTCTTGACCAGGATTTGGCCGTCACCAAGGGCCGCCAGCGGCTCGTCGGCAAAGGCAAAGTCGGTGGGTTTGGGTTCGCCCAGCGGGCGGGCAATGAGTCGGACGGTGTGGTTGACGGTCATGCTGGCCTCGCAATGTGTCGTGAAAAAAAAAGCCGGAACGCAACCAAGCGCCCCGGCCTTTGTGTGCAGCGATGTGGGCTTACTTTAGGTGAGCCGCGACCAATTTGGTCATCTCGAACATCGACACAACCTTCTTGCCGCCGAACACGGCTTTGAGCTTCTCGTCGGCATTGATCATGCGACGGTTGATGGCATCCTGCAGTTTGTTTTTCTTGATGTAGTCCCAGAGCTTCTTGGTGACTTCGGTGCGCGGGATGGCAGTGGCACCCACCACGGCGGCCAGCAATGACGACGGGGTCATGGGCTTCATGAACGCGGCATTGGGCTTGCGCTTGACAGCCGGCTTTTTCGCGGCTTTTTTGGCAACCGGTTTTTTTGCTGCCGGTTTTTTGGCGGCAGGCTTCTTTGCGGCTGGTTTTTTAGCTGCTGGTTTTTTTGCAGCTGGTTTCTTTGCGGCTGGTTTTTTTGCGGCAGGCTTTTTCGCTGCTGGCTTTTTTGCGGCTGGTTTCTTTGCGGCCATGTATTTCCTCCAGTGTTTGTCAGGTTGTCCGTTACCGAGGATATTGTTGCCACGCAGATGAAATTTTGTTTTTCATAGTGTGACGACGCACCACGGCGCAAATATAGCGCATTATTTCGACTTGTGTGCAAGAGCTTGACGAAGTATTTTTCCACCTCACCGGACGATTGTCATAGGGGAAAACGCCGACGTGGCCATTTCATCGGCAAAATTCTCATGGCGGAAATGTCACTCACGACTATTCCACAGAGGAAAAATCAACATTTCCCCTATGAAAACCACCCGCAATGACAAACCGCATCCGGCAGTCTGGCGCGTTTTCTTCCTCCTGCCCATGTGTCGAATTGGCTTGGATTGCGGCGAAATTTTCTGACGCGGACAGTGAGGCATTTTGGCAACGCACGGCAACAACCAGGCAGGATCGGGGGAAATTTTCTCCGCGCGCGCCGCGACAACAGCATGCACGCCTCCCCTCATCTTGCTGGAAAATGCTGGCACAATATCCACCAAACCACACTGACCGCCCGCCGCCCATGGACATCGCCCAACTCCGCATTGACTACAAACTCGCCGCGCTCGACATCACCGACGTCGATGCCTCGCCGTTTGTGCAATTCGAAAAATGGTTCCAGGCTTCCCTCGCCACCCAATCCGTGGAAGGCAATGCCATGACACTGGCAACCGTCAACGCGGCGGGGAAACCCTCGGCGCGCATTGTGTTGTTGAAGGATTTCGACACACGCGGTGCGACTTTTTTTACCAACTACGACAGCGACAAGGGCCAGGACCTGGCCGCCAACCCGGCGGCGGCGCTGGTTTTTTTCTGGCCGGAGCTGGAGCGGCAAATACGCATCGAGGGCCGTGTCGAGAAAGTGTCGGCGGAGGAGTCAGACCAGTATTTCGGAATACGCCCGGCACAGAGCCAAATCGGTGCCTGGGCTTCGCCGCAAAGCCGCGAAATCGCCTCGCGGGAGGTGATCGCACAACGTGTCAGTGAACTCACCCGCCAATATCCCAACACACCTCCCACACCGCCCAGGCCGCCATTTTGGGGGGGATACCGTGTGGTGCCCAACCGCTTTGAATTTTGGCAGGGACGCGCCAGCCGTCTTCATGACCGCATTTGTTATCTGCAGCAGGACGGGGGCTGGGGCATCGTCAGGCTGGCACCCTGACACCTGAAGAATCAACGCGGGCGGTAATATTCCGGCAACGCGCGCAGGTAGGACGGCAGATTGGGGTTGGCCATGAGGCGCGGGAAAAAATCGCCGTCAGCGGCGGTGGTCAGCGGGCTCAACCGGGTCTTTTCAAACGGCAACTGAAAGCGGCAGGCCAGCAGTTTGCCGGCATCCTCCGCTTCAGGCGGGTCTTTCGGCTGCCCGATGTTGCACACTGCGAAATCACGGCCGAATTGATCCTTGCCCACGCGCCTGGCGATATCGGCGTTGTCCAGATTCAAGCCCTGCTGCAACTTTGCCACGGTGTCGGCGACACGCATGGTCGGCAAGGCCGAATGGGGGCAATTGGGGGCAATGACTTTGGCCCCGGCCATGTCAGGCAAAGTTTCCAGCGCCGAGGCCACCCGCAACTGGCTGACCACGGCACGATCGCCATACAATGCCTCACCGCGAACCACCACCAGTCGGATCTGCGCTTCCACGGCGTGGATGAGATTGCGGTAGGGGTCGGTGTCAACCCGATCCACCACCAGCACATCCGCAAGATGGCCCGCCACAATACGGCCGAGCCGACCTTGCCAGCCCATTGCGGCTGCCGGATTCACCGTGGCCATTGCCACCAGCTCACGATCTGAAAACAGCCCGCCAAGCGCGTGTTTGTTGACCAGGTCGGCGACCTTCAATTCACCCAGCAAAGATTTCGACCCGGACGGTGCCCAATCCGGCGCCAGCGACATCATCACGCCCGCGCGCCGTGCCGCGCGCACGTCGGCTGTCTGGCCGTACAGCATGAAATTGGACAATGGCGACCACACCAGATGCGCCTTGACGGCAGCCATTTCCTTGAATTGCGCCTCAGTCAGGCCGACGCCGTGAATGGCAATGAGCCCAGGGCCCAAAAGACCGCTGCGCTTGAGCGCCTCAAATTCATTGGCCATGCGCGGCCCCACCCCTTCGGCCAGGTGAATCGCCATGGGCCCGCGCGTGCTTTCCTCGGCCATGCGCCGCCATTCCTCGGCATCACGGCCGATATCCACCCGCGAAAACGCCGGGCGCGGGGTGACCAATGATGTTTCGATATTGCGCACCAGGCACTCCTCCTTGGCGTAGGCAAGATTGCCCCGTCCGCCCTGAAGTGAGGTGGTGCCGCCCACCAACGCCTTGTATTCGCCGTAACGCCCGACCTCCAGCGCCAGTGCAAAATAATGCGGCTGCACCATCAAGGTATTCAGATGGGTGATGCGGCGCGCATAGTCGTCATCATAAAACCGCCACTCGTAGCGATCCTTGTATTTGCGGGTGATCGGCAGCAACGGGTAGATGGCATATTCGGGATGATTGTGCAAATCGATCAAGCCCGGAAAAATGTCGCCCTTGGTGGCGATCACCGGCACGTTGTTCCGCTCCGCCACACCCAATTTCCCGATGGATCCGGCCACCGCGACAATGACCCCCTTGTCAATCCAGACATATCCCGGATCAATCACCAAAAACGCCTCATCCATGGTGACGACGCGGCCTGTCAGAATGTAGCTTGTGACATCGGCAGGCAGTGTGGTTGGTGGGGGGATGGGCGTGGTGGGGGGATGCGCGCTGACCCCGGCTGCAAACAAAAACAACGCGGCGCACAGCTTGCAAAACGCGCCGGTCAGACCCAACTGTGGAGTTGTCATGGTTGTCATGGTTGTCATGGTTGTAATGGGAAATATATGCGTGAAAATAAAATCAATGTGGTGGCGGGCGGCGCAAAAAACGGCAGGCATATCTTAGCGCCAATCAACCGATGCCCGCCGTTTTTTTCCGCCTGTCGGCGGTGGCACCGATGGTGACATTAAACGCGCTCTGGAAAAAATTCATCGGCCTGGGCCGGCGGCCTGCGCCGCCGATCGACGCCGGACTCTGGGCGGAGGCGACACGACGCTATCACTTCATGCACGGCTTGAATGCCGAGGAAAACCGCCGTCTGTGTCTGATTGCCGCCGATTTTCTGGCGCAGAAGTCGATTGTCGGCGCAGGCGAACTGGAGGTAAGCGAAAAAATGCGGGTGGAGATCGCCGCGCAGGCGTGCATTCTGGTGCTCGAACTGGGGGTGGCCTCCTATGCGGGCTGGTCGGACATCATTGTGTATCCGAGCCAATTCATGCCCGAGCGCGAAGTGATGGATGAATTCGGCGTGGTGCACACGTCGCGCGACGCGTTGGCGGGTGAAGCGTGGCTGGGCGGGCCGGTGATTTTGTCCTATGAAGATGTGGCCGTCACCGCCACCGACAATGCGGTCGCGGGTTTTAATGTCGTAATCCACGAATTCGCCCACAAACTCGACATGCAAAACGGCGACGCCAATGGTTTCCCGCCGCTGCACAAAGGCATGTCGGGTGCCATCTGGCAGCAAGTGTTCAAGGCAGCCTATCTGGATTTTTGCAAAGCGGTGGATGAGGCGGATTTACGCGAGGCGCATGACCAGGGCGCGGCGCTGGCGCAATTGCCCATTGATCCTTATGCCAGTGAAACCCCGGCGGAATTTTTTGCGGTTGTTTCAGAGGCGTTTTTTGAGTTGCCGCAGACAGTCAGTGATACCTTTCCGCAGGTGTATGAACAACTCAGGCTGTTTTACCGGCAGGATCCGCTGTCACGGTATGGGTAAGTGCAAAATATGAAATACGCCTGTTGTCGCGGACTTTCAGCCATTTATGCTCGAAAATCCGCGCCAGACATGGACTTTCAAAAAAATAACCGCAAACAAAAAGCCCGTCAACTTCAAGTTGACGGGCTTTTGTTTGGTTGCATCGGACGCGCCAGAAGTGCCTGATGTGCCTGATGTGCCTATGCGCTTAACCCATCAAAGAAACAGCACCGCCGGGAACACCGCCACCGCCAGCACCAGCAAAACCCATTCGCATTTCCAGCGTTTCAAGTGACCAGTGTAGTAAAAAATGATGCAAAGGACGGCAAAAACATAAAAGATGGCAAGCAGCATTGCAACTCCTTGTAATTTGGCGGCGGGATCCCACCCGTCCGCATGCGCTGCACAATAACATATTTTGCGTTCATGCTGACAACGAATTATCCGGCAATTCCCCTCAGCAGCACACGCCAATCAGATGGCGTCATTGCCGGTCTCGCCGGTGCGGATTCGGGTGACCTGCTCGACCGGCAGCACGAATATTTTCCCGTCGCCGATTTTGCCGGTGCGCGCCGCCTTGATGATGGCATCGATGGCTTTGTCCACCAGTTCGTCGGCCACCACCACCTCCACTTTGACTTTCGGCAAAAAATCGACCGTGTATTCGGCGCCACGATACAGCTCCGTGTGCCCTTTTTGCCGGCCGAAACCCTTCACCTCGGTGACAGTCAGCCCCGAACAGCCCAGATTGGTCAACGCCTCGCGCACTTCATCGAGCTTGAATGGTTTGATGACGGCTTCGATTTTTTTCATATTTTTCCCTTGGTCTGTGATCTGTGACTATCCGTGGCACCATTTTCACCGCGGCCAATATTTCGAGGTGATCGGATAGCGCCAGTCCTTGCCAAAACCGCGCCGGGTGATTTTGGCACCGACCGGGCTTTGGCGGCGCTTGTATTCGTTGATCTTGAGCAGGCGGGTCACGCGGGTGACATCGGCCTCGGCAAATCCCATGTGGATTATCTCCGAGGGCGCGCGATCCTGCTCCATGAACAACTCCACAATCTGATCCAGTATGGCGTAATCCGGAAGTGAATCCTGGTCTTTTTGATCGGCGCGAAGCTCGGCTGACGGCGCGCGACTGATGACCCGGTCCACAATCACGTGCGACAGGGCATTGCGCCACAGGCAAAGCTGGTACACCAGTGTTTTCGACACGTCCTTCAAAATCGCATACCCCCCGGCCATGTCGCCATACAGGGTGGAATAACCCACCGCCATTTCGCTTTTATTGCCGGTGGTCACCACCATCGCGCCAAATTTGTTGGACATGGCCATGAGCAAGGTGCCACGCACCCGCGCCTGGATATTTTCCTCGGTGGTGTCGGGTCCGCGGCCGGCGAAAGCCGTGGCAAGTGCCGAACCGAATGACTCTGTCATGGGTGTGATGTTGATTTCAGAATACTTCACACCGTGGATGTTGGCCATTTCCCGCGCATCATCGAGTGATATTTGCGCGGTATAAACCGATGGCATCATCACCGTTTCCACCCGCGCGGCACCCAGCGCATCCACCGCGATGGCCAGTGTCAGCGCCGAATCAACCCCGCCAGACAAACCCAGCAGGACACCGGGAAAGCCATTTTTGTTGACGTAATCACGCAGCGCCAGCACCAGCGCGCGATAGACACTCGCCACCGGTGGCAAGGTCGGATGAACCGGTCCCACCATTACCCCATTGGCAAAATCCACCACCCCCAGCGCCTCCTCGAATTCGCGCTCCTGGTAGCCGAGGGTGCCGTCGGCATTGATGCCGAATGACGCCCCGTCAAACACCAGCTCATCCTGGCCACCGACCCAATGGGCATAGAGCATCGGCACTTGTACTTCACGCACCCTGGCACGCACCACGTCGTAGCGGGTCGCCAGTTTTGTCATGTCGTAGGGCGAAGCATTGGGCACCACAATAATTTGCGCCCCGGCACGCACCGTTGCCGCCACTGGTGCCGCGTACCACACGTCCTCACAAATCAACACGCCGATTTTGACCCCGTCAAGATCAAACACAAACGGTTTGTGGCCGGTTTCAAAATAGCGGCGCTCATCGAACACCTGATAATTCGGCAGCCGCTGTTTCAGATAGGTGTGGACAATGCGCCCGTGGCGGATCAGTGAGGCGGCGTTGAACAAACGTTTTTCCTCCCCACTCTCTGCGCTCACATGAACATGGGGATGCCCCACCAGCATCGCCACCTCGCGCGTGGCCACTTCGGCGTGCAGCCTGGCGCACAGCGTAGCCAGCGCATCGGTGCAGGCCTGGCGGAAATCGTGGCGAAACAACAGGTCTTCGGGCGGGTAGCCGCACAGCGCCAGTTCGGGGGTCACCACCAGCGTGACCCCCTGAGACTGGGCGCGGCGGGCAACGTCAAGCAACTTATCCACATTGCCGGCAAGGTCGCCCAACATGAAATTCACTTGGGCTATGGCGATTTT